>JASFUT010000065.1:0-12831 GCA_050050175.1 Chromatiales bacterium | reverse complement strand
TCGCCCGCCCCGCCTCGGGCCACCTCTACTTTTCGCTCAAGGACGGACACGCCCAGGTGCGCTGCGCGCTGTTCCGCATGCGCCGCCGCGACCTCAGGTTCCAGCCCGCGGACGGGATGGAGGTGGTAGTGCGTGCGCGCATCTCCCTCTACGAGGCCCGGGGCGAGTACCAGCTCATCGTGGAGCACATGGAGCCCGCGGGCGAAGGGGCCCTGCGCCAGGCCTTCGAGGAGCTCAAGCGCAGGCTCGCCGCCGAGGGCCTGTTCGATCCCGCGCACAAGAAGCCCCTGCCCCGGCTCCCCCACCGCATCGGCGTGATCACCTCCCCCACGGGTGCCGCGATCCGGGACGTGCTGACGGTGCTGCAACGCCGCTTCCCCGGCATCCCCGTGGTGGTCTACCCGGTGCCCGTGCAGGGCGCAGAGGCGCCGGCGGCCATCGCGGAGATGCTGCGCCTGGCCGACCGGCGGGCCGACTGCGACGTGCTGCTGCTAACGCGCGGTGGGGGGTCCCTGGAGGATCTGATGGCCTTCAACGACGAGGGGGTCGCCCGTGCGATCTTCGAGTCCCGGCTGCCGGTGGTGGCCGGTGTGGGCCATGAGATCGACTTCACCATCGCCGATCTGGTCGCGGACGAGCGGGCCCCCACGCCCTCGGCCGCGGCGGAGCTGCTGAGTCCGGATCGGGATGAGCTCGCCTACCGCCTCGCCGGACTCCATGCCCGGCTGTGCGCGCGCCTCGAGCAACAGCGGAATCTGAGCTTGTCCCGGGTGGCCCATCTGGAGCGCGCGCTTCGTCACCTGCACCCGCTGCGGCGCCTGCAGCAGTACCAGCAGCGCGCCGACGAGCTGGAACAACGGCTGGCCGGCGCCGCACGCCGCCTGCTCGATGCCCGGGGCACGCGAATCGCCCACCTCGAGGCGCGCCTCTACGGGCGAAGCCCGGCACAGCGCATAGAGCAGCGGGCCCGGGAGCTGTCGGCCCTGCGGCGGCGACTTCAGCGGGCGGGCGGCCTGGGCATCGAGCGGGCCCGGACCCGGCTGGCCGGCGCCAGCCGCAGCCTGGACGCCCTGAGCCCCCTGGGCACCCTGTCGCGGGGATACAGCATCACCCGGCGGGCAGACGACGGCCGGCTCGTGCGGCGGGCGGACGAGGTCGCCCCGGGAGACCGGATCGAGACCCGGCTCGGCCGGGGCCGGGTGTTGTCCCGGGTGGAAGGCAGCGAGCAGTGACCGGGGTCGGGGCTGGAGGGACACCCGCCGCCCCGCCCCTTGGTTGCAGTGCGCGTCCGCTCGGGTATATTGGCCGGGCCACTTCTTCGACGCCTCGCAGAGTCCGGGCAGGGCGATCAGCCCAGGGAGAAGCCGTCCATCGGCCCGATGAAGTGACAACCTGTCCATTTGCCACCAATTCCGGGGGAAAGAAATGAAAGCACTGCTTAAGAAAAGCGCGGCCAGCGAGCCTTTTACCTTCTCGTTCGTGGACGATGGCGGCAGGATGATCGTCAAGAGCGAGAACTACGGGGCGAAGAAGAGCGCCGAGAACGGCATAGAGTCCGTGCGGAAGAATTCCCAGGACGACAGCCGGTACGAAATGCTCGACTCCAAGAACGGCAAGTTCTACTTCAACATCAAGGCCTCCAACGGCCAGATCGTGGCCACCAGCGCCATGTTCGACTCCGATGCCGACCGGGCCGCAGCCGCCTCGATGCTGAAGAGCGGGGCCCCGGCCGCGCAGCTGGATGATCAGACGGGCTGATCGGGCCCGGCGACCTCCTGAGCACGGCGCGCCGTCGGGAGCGGCGGCGCTGCCGACGGATGCTCGGTGGCACGCGAGCCCTCAGCGAGCCGGTCCCGGCGTCGAAGCCGCGGATGGGAACAGATCAGGGCTTCGCGCCCGGCAGCAGGGAGCGCGCCGGGATGCGATCGAGTGAGCCGACGAGCCTGAGCCGAGTGAGCCCGCCCGCCAGCTCGCGGTGATCGAGGCCCTCGAGATCGCCCTGGTGGACGGCGCTCACGCGCAAGGAGCCGGGGCGGGGTCGGCACCGTTCGGCGGCAGCGATATCTTCCGCCCGGGTCTTCTCCAGGGGCGTCCATAGTTCGCGGTGGCATTCCCGGTGCGAATGGCGCATAGTGGCCGGCCTTGCCCCCCGCTGTGCCCGAGGCCCCCGTTTCATGCCCGATCTGCCTGCGTTGGCGCTGCCCGGCTTCAGCGAGCCCTTCAGCTCCCTCTCGCACCTGCTCGCGGCGGGAATCGTTGTCGTGCTGGGCACGGTCTCCCTCCTGCGCGGCGGCGGCGTCGCCCGAACGGCGGGCGTGGGGGTTTTCCTGGTCGGTGCGGTCTTTCTGCTCTCCATGAGCGGCGTTTACCACCTGCTTGAGCCCGGGACGACCGGGCGTGCGGTGCTGCAACGGCTGGATCACGCGGCCATCTTCGTGCTCATTGCGGCCACCTTCACTCCGGTGCATCTGCTGCTCTTCCGGGGCATCGCGCGGTGGGGCATGCTCACCCTGATCTGGGGCAGCGCAATCGCCGGCCTCACCCTCAAGACGATCTTTTTCACGCAGATATCCGAGGCGGTGGGCGTGTCGCTCTATCTCGGCCTGGGGTGGCTGGGCGCTTTCTCCGGCTACCTGTTGTACCGCCGCTGCGGACCGCGACCTCTGGTGCCCGTGATCGTGGGCGCCCTGGCCTACACGACCGGGGCAGTGCTGGATTTCGCTGGACAGTCGGTGCTGGGGGTCGGCGCCCACGAGAGCTTCCACGTCCTGGTGCTGATCGGGCTTGGCGCTCACTGGCGCTTCATCCGCGCCATCGCCCGCGACCCGGCGGCCGCCGCTGCCCACGGCCCTGCCCCCCGCCGGCGGTTTCCCGCATCGATCCCCGCCTGAGGCGTCAGGCGGGCCGCCCACGACGACCGATAGAAGGTGACCCGGTCAGGCCATGTTCCGTCCCATCGGAAACGATCGGCGGTTCGCGGCTGACAGCCGCTCCTGCGGCAGGCTCCGATCCGTGTGGGCGATCCTGCTATGCCTGTGCAGCAGCCGGCGTTGGGCTGGTCTGCGCTTCACCGGGCGCGCTCGCCCTCTGAGAGGCCCCCGGCTTACCGCCTACCGCCTCTTGCGCTTTACGAACCGCTTGAGGCGCTCGCGCTTGCGCACCTGGCGCTCGGTCAGCGGGTTTCGGCGCCCGGCGAAGGGGTTCTCGCCGGACCGAAGCTCGAGCCGCAGCGGCGTGCCGGACAGGTCCAGCGCCTTGCGGAAGCGATTGATCAGATAGCGCTGGTAGGCGCTCGGGCAGGCCTCGGCCTGGCTGCCGTGCACCACGATTACCGGCGGGTTCTGACCGCCCTGGTGGGCGTAGCGCAGCTTGATGCGCCGCCCGTGCACCACGGGCGGGGCGTGGGCCTCCACGGCCTCGCCCAGGATGCGGTTCAGGGCCGGCGTGGACAGGTGCCGCACGGCGTTGGCGTGGGCCCGGTCGATGGCGTCGTACAGCTCGCCGACGCCGGACCCGTGCAGCGCCGAGACGAACCGCCGCTCGGCGAAGTCGAGGAAGGGAAGCCTGCGATGCAGCTCCTCCCTGAGGCGCTCGCGCTCGTGCGGGCCCAGCCCGTCCCACTTGTTCACCACCACCACCAGGGCCCGCCCGGCCTCGAGCACGTGCCCGGCCAGGGTCGCGTCCTGCTCGCCGATGCCCAGGCGCGCGTCGAGCACCAGCAGGACGACATTGGCCTCCTCGATGGCCTGCAGGGTCTTGATGACGCTGAACTTCTCGATGGCCTCGTGCACGCGCGAGCGCCGACGCACCCCCGCGGTGTCGATCAGAGTGTAGGCCTGCCCGTCGCGCTCGAAGGGGATGAAGATGCTGTCACGGGTGGTCCCGGGCTGGTCGAAGGCGATCACCCGCTCCTCGCCCAGCAGACGGTTGATCAGGGTGGACTTGCCGACGTTGGGCCGGCCGACCACCGCCACCAACGCACCGCTCTCGGTGGTCCCGGGCACCGGCTCCCCCGGCGGGAGGCCGGCGAGAACGCCCTCGATGAGAGGCCGCACACCCTGCCCCTGGGCGGCGGCGATGGCCACCGGCTCGCCCACACCCAGGGCCTGGAACTCGGCGGAGGCAACGGCCCTGTGCATACCCTCGGCCTTGTTGACCACGAGGGTCAGGGGCTTTCCGGTACGGCGCAGCTGTCCGGCGATGATCTCGTCGCCGCCGCTGCAGCCCTCCCGGGCGTCCACCAGGAAGAGGATATGGTCGGCCTCGCCGATGGCCCGGCGCACCTGCTCCTCCATCAGCACCTCCACCCCGGCGCCCGGGCCACCGATCCCCCCCGTGTCCACGACCACGTAGGGACCGACACCCAGCCGCCCCACCCCATACTTGCGGTCCCGGGTGAGTCCGGGCTGGTCGGCGACCAGGGCGTCCCGGGAGGCGGTCAGACGGTTGAACAGCGTGGACTTGCCGACGTTGGGCCGGCCCACCAGGACGATGACCGGGAGCACGGGATGCGGGTCTCCACCCCCGGGCGCCGCCGGGTCAGCCCTTCGACGCCGGCAGCCTCAGCGCCGCGAGGTCACCCTCGTCGCCGAGCACGTAGACGATCCCGTCCGCCACGACCGGAGCGACGGTGATCGGTCCCTCACCGACGCGCGTGCGGCCAACCAGGCTGCCGTCCTCCCGGGAGAGCAGATGGACGTAGCCCTCGAAATCGCCGACCAGGACATAGTCCCCCAGCACCGCCGGCGCGGTCAGCCGCCGGTGATCGAGGTTGCGCTGGCGCCACAGGGCGGCGCCGTTGCGCTGCTGCAGCGCCCAGACGTGATCGTCCTCGCCGGTGACGTAGAGCTGGCTGAAGTCCCCGGCCATCCCGGCGTGAGAGGACAGCTCGCGGCGCCAGAGCACGATGCCGGTCTGCTCGGAGAGCGCGACCACGTCCCCCTGAAAGGTGGCCAGATAGACGACGCCGTCGATCACCAGGGGGTCGGCATCCACGTCCGCCAGGCGCTCCAGGGCCGAGCGGCCCCGGGGGATGCCGGCATTGGCCTCCCAGCGGACCAGGCCGGTGGTCAGGTCCAGACCCAGCACCTTGCCGTCGGCGAAGCCGCAGATGGCCGTGGTGCCGCTGACGACCGGCGAGGAGGAGCCGCGCAGGGACAGCTGCGGGACCTCGCGGCGGGTCACCCACAGCCGGCTGCCCGTGCGGGCATCCAGGGCGGTGAGGTTACCGTCCTGGGAGTGCACCAGCACCACCCCCAGGGCGGCGGTCGGGCTCGAGAGAACCTCGCTGGTCACGCGGGCCCGCCAGCGCTCGGCGCCCGTGTCCGCATCGGCGGCCAGGACTTCCCCATCGGCGGTCCCGACCACCACCAGGTCCTCGCCGCCGCCGGGGCCTCCCGAGACGGGCTCGCCCGCCTCGACGCTCCACACCAGGGCACCGTTGGTGGCGTCACGGGCCTCCACGTGGCCTTCCGCGTCGGCGGTGTAGACCCGGCCCCGATGCACGAAGGGCACCAGGTGCAGCCAACGCTCGTCGGTGCCCGAGCCCACATCGGCTGACCAGATGATGCTCAGCGGCACGGCGTTGGGGATCTCGACCAGCTCGGCGGGGGGCACGACGTCCTCGCCACGGGTCGCCCAGTCCAGAGGGTTGAGGGAGCCGCAGCCGCCGAGGGCCAGTGCCGCGAGAAATACGAGAGTCCGTCGTTTCATGGGTGGGTTTCCTGGCTGGTCATCGAGTGACAGGGAGGTCGTCGAGCTTCATCTGCACCACGGTGGTATCGCCGACACCAAGCTGCAGTGCCTCTTCGTAGCCGTCTCGGGCCGCGTCGGCATCGCCGCGGGCATGGGCCAGATCACCCCGAAGCTCCGCCGCGGCCCCTGCGAAGCTTGGGTCGAGCGGCTGCTGCAGCAGCCTGTCCGCCTCCTCCAGGTCGCCGTCGTCCAGCATGACCCGCACCAGCCGCAGCCGGGCGATCTGGGCGAGACCCTCGTCGCCGGCATTGTCCATCGCCCACTGGAGCCGGCGCCGCGCCTGGGCGTTGTCGCCCTCGTCCACGTGCAGCCGGGCCAGCTCCAGTGCGGCGAACACCGCGTACGGCGTGCCGTCGTACTCGCTGATCAGCTGCTCCCCCTGGGCCAGGGCGACCCCGGCGGCGCCGGTCTCCATGGCGCCGGCCAGCTGCTGGAAATGCTGGGCCGCCTGCCCGCCCAGCGAATCCCTGTACTGACCCCACGCCTGCCAGCCCAGCACGCCGCCCAGGCCGATAACCACACCGGCGATGATCGACCTGCCGTTCTCCTTCCACCATTTCTTGATGGACTCGATCTGCTCTTCTTCGGTCTGATAAACGCTCACTGCTGTCGTCCTCTGCTCCCGGGCCCGGCATCCGCCCGCGCCCCGGCGCGCGATAAGAGCCCGTCCAGACTTTCCAGGGCGACCTCCTGCTGGTCGCCCTCCCCGCGCAACGGCTTCACGGCCACCACGCCCCGCGCCAGCTCGTCTTCTCCCAGGATCAGGGCATGGCGGGCACCGCTGCGGTCGGCCTTCTTGAGCTGGGCCTTGAGCCCCCCGCCCCCGCAATGGACGATCAGGCTCAGATGGGGCATGCGGTCGCGCAGCTGCTCTGCGAGCAGCATGCCCCGGTCCTTCGTCCCCTCCCCCAGCAGCAGGTATGCGTCCACCCCGGCTTGGGCCTGTTGGGGCGGGCTCGCCTCCAGCAGAGCGACCAGCCGCTCCATGCCCAGGGCGAAGCCGACAGCCGGCGCGGGCCGCCCGCCAAGCTGCTCCACCAGACCGTCATAGCGTCCGCCGGCGCAGACCGTACCCTGGGCACCCAGCCGATCGGTGACCCACTCGAACACGGTGCGGTTGTAGTAATCGAGGCCGCGTACGAGCCGCGCATTCACCCGCGAAGGCGCCCCCGCCCGCTCCAGCCCCTCGCGAAGGGCGTCGAAGTGGGCCCTGGAGTCGTCCCCCAGATGCTCGGACAGGGTCGGCGCCCCCGCGAGGACCGCCTGCACCTCCGGGTTCTTGGAGTCCAGCACCCGCAGGGGGTTGGATTCCAGGCGCCGCCGGCTGTCCTCGTCGAGCCTCTGGCGATGCTCGCCCAGGTAGGCCACCAGATGCTCGCGGTAGCGGGCCCGCTCCTCGGG
This sequence comes from Chromatiales bacterium, assembly GCA_050050175.1. Lineage (GTDB taxonomy): Bacteria > Pseudomonadota > Gammaproteobacteria > Chromatiales > Chromatiaceae > CAVQCX01. The sequence continues at coordinate 5,676 of JASFUT010000065.1, read as the reverse complement.
CGTTCCCAGGGTGTTGATCTCCAGCTCCAGGTGGTCGAGCCCCAGCTCGGCCCACAGGCGGCGGGTCATCAGGATGACCTCCAGGTCGATGTCGGGGCCCTCCATGCCGAAGGCCTCCACGCCGATCTGGTGGAACTGCCGGTAGCGGCCCTTCTGGGGGCGCTCGTGCCTGAACATGGGGCCCTGATACCAGAGCCTCTGGACCTGATTGAACAGCAGGCCGTGCTCGATCCCGGCGCGCACACACCCCGCGGTACCCTCCGGCCGCAGCGTCAGGCTGTCGCCGTTTCGGTCCTCGAAGGTGTACATCTCCTTCTCGACGATGTCGGTGACCTCGCCGATGGAGCGTTTGAACAGCTCCGTCAGCTCGACCAGGGGCATGCGCACCTCGCGGTAGCCGTAACGCGATAGCACGCTGCGCGCCCGGTCCTCGACGAACTGCCACAAGGGGGTCTCCTCGGGCAGTATGTCGTGCATGCCGCGGATAGCCTGAATGTGCTTACCCATGAAGCGAGCCAATGGATCGGGGCCCCGGCGCCGGGCGGGCCCGCGCTCAGAGATTCCCGGGGTCCAGCTTGAACCGGGCCACGTTGCCGCTGGCAAAGCGTGAATGATCGAAGGGCTCCCCGCCCACAGTGATGTCCACCGCGCGGCTGTTGCCGAGCACCACGGACCAGGGAGGGACGCCTTCGGCCAGGTGCCGCTCGCCCTTCTCCATCTCACCGAAGAGCTTGAACCGGCCGCTGCTGTCCCGGATATCCACCCAGCAGGCGGCGTTGAACGCGAAGACCACCTGATCCGGCGCCGCCGCGGGTGCGGCCTCGGTCTCGGCCCCGCCCTCGCGCCGGGACGCATCCCGCTCGGGGACAGCGGCGGGCCCGGCGGCTTCCGGGATCTCCTCGACCTCGACCGGCCCGGGCGCCGCCTCCGGCGGGCCGGCGGACACCGGGGCGGGCGCCAGGGGCGCCTCCGGCGGCGGGCTGATCGACGGAAGCCCCCCCAGATCCGGCAGCTCCGGCCCCAGGTCCGACTCCGGCTCGCCCGGCATGTCGTCGAGGGTTCCGGACGGCGCCGGCGGTGGCGCCCAGTCCAGGTAGCCCCACCACCAGACCGCCAGCAGCGCCACCAGCAGCAGGGTGATCGCCCAGGTGACCAGTCGAACCCCGGCGTGGCCACTGCTGACCTCGTCCTTGATGCTCGCCTTCACCACCGGCGTGCTGATCTCTTCGTCCGGCGCGTGGATCTCGTAGGCGGCCAGGATGTGGTCCACGGACAGGCCCACCAGCCGGGCGTAGTTCTTCAGGTAGCCGCGCACGAACACCGCGCTCGGAAGGCGCGCGTAGTCGTCCCGCTCGATGGCCTCGACCATGGAGCGGCTGAGATGCAGCTGGGTGGCGACCTTATCGATCGCGAGCTGCTGCGCCTCGCGGGCGGCCCGCAGGGCCGTGCCGGGCCCCTGCGCGCGCGTCCCGGCTTCGGGCTCAGGCATCTCGGCGGCGCTCATGGCTGCTCGGACTCTCTCAACCTCTGCACTTCGGGGGCATCGGGGAAGCGCGACTTTAGCATCATCTCGTATCGGGCCGCCGCATTTCGATCACCGAGCCGGCGCTCCGCGCGCGCCGCCATCAGGAGGCTCTCGGGCGAGTGCTCGGCGACCTCCTCGTAGCGCTGCACGTAGGCGCGCGCCGAGAGAAACTCACCGGCGTCGATGCTGACCCGCACCATCCAGAGCAGGGCGGGCGCAAACTTCGGATTACGCTCGAGCGCGAGTCGGAAGTAGCCCTCCGCCTTCGAGGTGTCGCCCTCCTCGCGGTAGATACAGACGCCGGCGTTGGTCAGGGCGACCTCGGGTGAGCGGTTCAGCGGGTTGTTGGCGGCCAGGTCGAAATGCTTCTTCGCCTCATCGAAGCGCTGGCGCCCGCACAGGAAGCTGCCGTAGGCGTTGAGGAAGTACACGTTGGACGGCTGGGCCCTCAACGCCCGCTTGAAATGCTCCTCCGCCAGGCCCGGGTTGCCCATGCGCTGCTGGATCAGGGCCATGACGTTGTTCGCCTCGCCGTTGCCGCTGTCGGCGGCCAGCGCCTGCCGGGCCTTGGTCAGCGCCACCTCGAGCTGCCCCTCGCGCAGGTAGGCGGCGGCCAGGCTGGAATAGAGCTGCGCGCGCCCTTGAGACGAGCCGCTGGGCGCGAGCGCGGCGGACTCCTGCGACTCCGGCAGGGTCTGGCAGCCCGACAGGAGCACGGCGGCCAGCAGCAGGATCGCGGCGCCGGACCTCACAGCCTGGCCTCCTCGTTGCCGGCCCCGGCGATCCGCAGCTGACGGCGGCTGCGGTCGCGGACCTTTCCGACCAGCTGCCCGCAGGCGGCCGCGATGTCGTCGCCCCGGGTCTTGCGGGTCATGGCCATCACCCCCGAGCGCAGCAGCCTCTGGCGGAATGCCTCGACCCGGTCGGGCGGCGAGGTCCTGTAGTCGGTACCGGGAAAGGGGTTGAACGGGATCAGGTTTACCTTCGAGGGCACGCCCTCGAGGAGGCGGATCAAGGCCTTTGCATGGGCGTCGCTGTCGTTGACCCCGTCGAGCATCACGTACTCCCATGTGATCTTGCGGCGCTTGTCGTGCCGGATGAAGGCCCGGCAGGCCGGGATCAGCTCCTCGAGCGGGTACTTGCGGTTGATCGGCACCAGGCGGTCCCTCAGGGCGTTGTCCGGCGCATGCAGGGACACCGCCAGGCTCACATCGGCGACCTGCCGGAGGCGGCGCAGGGCCGGCACTATCCCCGAGGTGCTCAGGGTCACCCGATACTTCGACAGCCCGTAGGCCAGATCGTCCTGCATCAGGTCCATTGCACCGACCACCGCCTCGAGGTTGGCCAGGGGCTCACCCATACCCATCAGCACGACGTTCGACGGCGGGCGCCCGAGTGCCCGGGTCGCGTGCCAGACCTGACCGATGACCTCACCGACCGAGAGGTTGCGGTTGAATCCCTGCCGGGCCGTGGAGCAGAAGCTGCAGTCGAGGGCGCAGCCCACCTGGGAGGATACGCAGACCGTGGTCCGCTCCCCGTCCGGAATGAGCACCGCCTCTATGCGCTGGCCGTCCGCCAGCTCCAGGATCCACTTGCGCGTGCCGTCCAGAGAGGGCTGCTCGAAGACGACCTCGGGCAGCCGGATCTCCAGGTGCTCGGCGAGCTCCGCGCGCATGCGCTTGGGCACGTCGGTCATCGCGTCGAAATCGGTGACCCCGTGCTTGTGGATCCACTTGAGCACGTTGCGCCCGTGGAAGGGCTTGTGGCCCCGTTCCAGGAACAGCGCCTCCACCGCCCTGCGGTCGAGGTCGCACAGATTGACGCGCTCGTCTGTGGTCAATGGACTGTCCAACACCTGCCCTTGCATCAGCCCCGAGGGACGGGGAGCCGGCCTGGCGCTCCCCCGTACGCTTCCCGCCGCATGTCCGCCACCAATGGCCCGTCGGCGACGGGCCCGGGACCGACCGCATATCCGGACTCCGAGCAAAATCAGAGACTTCCGGAGCGGCCGACCGGCAATGGGGCGCACCCCCCGCCCTGGCCCGGCTGCGGCGCCGTGCTCCCGCAGGGGATTTCTATTAGAAAACGGGGAGTTAGTTTAACCGCGCGTGCACGCCCAGGCAATCGGCGCGCAGCGCGGTCTCAGACGACGCGACGGGCCTCCAACACCTCGGGAAGCTGCTGGATCCGGTCCAGGATCCGCCCGAGCTGCTCCATGTCGGCGATCTCCACGGTGAAGCGAAAGCCGGCGGTGTCGGTGCGGCGGTTTGACTGGCTCTTCACCCCGAGCACATCGACATCCTCGTTGGTGAGCACTGAGGAGATGTCGCGCAGCAGCCCCTTGCGGTCCCCTGCCATGACCTGGATGTCCACGGCATAGGCCGCCGGGCCGGGCGTGCCGCTCCAGACGACCCGCACCAGGCGCGAGCGGTCGCTCTCGTCCATCTTGCGGATCATGGCGCAATCGCGCCGGTGCACGGTCACGCCCCGGCCCCGGGTGATGTAGCCGACGATCGCGTCGTAGGGCACGGGCTTGCAGCAGCGCGCCATGTGGGTCATGAGATCCTCGACCCCCTCCACCATCACCTCGCCGCGGTTCGTGCCGGCGCGCCGCTCCGGGGTCTTGGGCAGGCGCTTGCGCGGCTGCGGCTGTTGCAGCGCATTGGCGGCCTGGATGGGCGAGACGTCGCCGCGACCGATGGCCGCGTAGAGGTCGTCGGACTTCTGGAAGTTGAACCGCTGGGCCAGACGGTCCAGGTCCTGCTTCGGCACGGCCAGCCGGCTCAGCTCGCGCTCGAGCGCCGCGCGCCCGAGATGCACGTGCTCGTCGTAGTCCTGCTGCTTGAACCACTGCCGGATACGGTTCCGCGCCTTGGCCGAGCTGACGTACCCGAGCCGCGGGGTGAGCCAGTCCCGGCTCGGCCCGCCCTCCTTCACGGTGAGGATCTCCACCGCCTGCCCGCTTCGCAGGGGCTGGTTCAGGGGCACGATCCGCCCGTCCACCCGGGCCCCGCGGCAGCGGTGGCCGACATCCGAGTGAATGGCGTAGGCGAAGTCCACCGCCGTCGAGCCCCTGGGGAGCTCGACCACCTTGCCCTTGGGGGTGAACACGTACACCTGGACGGGCTCGAACTCCGCCTTGAAGTTCTCGACGAAGTTCTCGGAGTCCGCCTCCTCGCGCAGCTCCAGCCAGTGGCGCATCCACAGGATGCGCCGCTCCAGCTCCGCGTCCTGGCCGCGGTTCTCCTTGTACCGCCAGTGCGCCGCCACGCCCAGCTCCGCGTGCCTGTGCATATCGGTCGTGCGGATCTGCACCTCCAGCGGCTTGTCCTCGGGGCCGATCACCGCGGTGTGCAGCGAGCGGTACATGTTCGCCTTGGGGGTGGCGATGTAGTCGTCGAACTCCCCCGGGATGTAGCGCCAGAGGCCGTGGACGATCCCGAGCACCGCATAGCAGTCGGCCACGCTGTCCACCAGGACGCGCACCGCCAGCAGGTCGAAGATGCGGTCGATGTCCACGGACTTGCGGCGCATCTTCCGCCAGATGCTGTAGATGTGCTTGGGCCGGCCGGTGATGTCGGCGCGCAGCCCCGCCTCCCGGCACTTCGCCTGCAGCGTGTCGATCACCGCGGCCACGTAGCCCTCGCGCTCCTGGCGCTTGCCGTCGAGTGCGCCGGCAATACGCTTGTACTCGTCCGGCTCGAGGTAGCGCAGGCACAGGTCCTCGAGCTCCCACTTGACCTGCCAGATGCCCAGGCGGTTGGCCAGCGGGCTGTAGAGATGCAGGGTCTCGCGGGCGATCGGGCGGCGCACGGACTCCGGCAGGTCCTTGATCACCCGCATCTGGTGGAGCCGCTCCGCCAGGACGATGAGCACCACCCTCACGTCCTCGGCGATGCTGAGCAGCATGCGCCGCAGGTCCTCCGAGTGGGTCTGCGCCGACTCCTCGGAGAGGCTGGAGACGCTGGCGGCCGCACCGATCCGCTCCAGGTCTTCGACCATGCGCACCACCCCGTCGCCGAAACGACGCGGCCACTGCGAGCGGTCCGCTCCGAGATGGGCGCGGCCCCCGTAGAGCAGGCTCGCGGTCAGGGTGTCGCAGTCCAGCCCGAGGTGGGCCAGGATCTCCGCCACTGCGAACACGTCCACCA
>JASFUT010000064.1:0-12918 GCA_050050175.1 Chromatiales bacterium | reverse complement strand
TGCAACTGTTGGCCGTGCTCGTCATCGGTGCGCCACCCATAGCCGTCGCAGGGCACATCATCGTGTTCAATGTGGTGGCGAGGCTCCAGCATGGCAACGTCTATCTGCCCGAGCGCCTGGACCGCCTACTGAGGTTCTTCGTGGTCACGTCCGATATGCACCGCATTCATCACTCGGCGCGCAAGAGCGAAACCGACAGCAATTATGGCGGCGTACTGCCGTGGTTCGACCGATTGCTGGGCACCTACGTGGAGGAGCCCGTCGGCGGTCATCTGGGCATGACGGTGGGCCTGCACGAATTCAACGAGACCCGCCACATGACGCTGGGGTGGATGTTGATCAATCCGCTGCTGTCTGCCAGCGCGGATGAGCCTTTGCCCGGCAGTTCCGAAGAGCCGTTGCCACAGGCGCCGAGCAGTGCGCGTCCCTCCTGACGGTCGCTCCGCGCGGGCCCGTACCCGGCTCCGAGAACGCGCTCGTGGCGCCGATGCGGCCCAAGAATTCTCAGGGGATTGAAGGGCCGTCGACCGGGCTGATCCGCTGGCAGGGGCCGGCCGGAAGCGACGGGTCGAAATCGGAATGCCCTGCCCCAGCGCAGGAAACATCCATTCGATTGTCCGGATCGCGTTAAGGACATAGACCCGGGGAGGCCCGCCCCTTCGACCTGCCCGGGCATCGACTCGCGCCTGCGGCCGTTGCTCGTCCAGGAGGCGTCCCAAGGCCAAGCGGTCGCGCGGTGGAAAACGCCGCCACTGTGGCGCTATGCTGGAGGCCCCGGGAGTCAGGGTCCCAAGATGCAGATTCTCCGCGCCCTCCTCGTCCTTCTCCTGCCCGGCGTCCTCGCGCCGGGCGCGCTCCTCGCCCAGGACGCCACACCGCCCGACGCGCGCACCATCGTGACGCGCGCCATCGAGCATTGGCGCGATGTCTCGTCCTACAGCGTATTCGACATGGTCATCCACCGCCCCGACTGGGAGCGCAGCATGAGGATGCGCATCTGGACCAAGGGCTTGAAGAGCTCGCTGGTGCGCGTCACCGCGCCGCCCAAGGATGCCGGCAACGCCACCCTGATCAAGGACGATGAGATGTGGAGCTTCACGCCGAAGATCAACCGCATCATCAAGATCCCTTCGAGCATGATGCACCAGAGCTGGATGGGCTCGGACTTCTCCAACAACGACGTCTCGCGCGCCGACGACATCATCGATCAGTACGACCACAGGCTGCTGCAGACCGAGCAGCAGGACGGGCACGCCGTGTACACGATCGAGTCGGTGCCGCACGACGCAGCCCCGGTGGTCTGGGGCCGGGAGGTGCTGCGCGTGCGCGACGACTACGTCATGCTGCAACACGACTTCTACGACCAGGAGGGTCGCGTGGTGAAACGCATGCTCGCGTCCGACATCCGCGAAGTGAGCGGCAAGACAGTGGCCACCGTGGAGCGGATGAACAAGGTGGACAAGCCGGAGGAATGGACGGAGATACGGCTGATCGAGGCCCAATACGGCATCGACGTGCCCCCCGCCACCTTCACCCTCTCGAATCTGCGCAACCCCCGTTCCTGAGGACCCGATGACCCTCAGGCTCGCCTGGCGCAACATCTGGCGGAACCCGCGGCGCACCTGGCTCACCGTCGCGGCGATCGCCTTCTGCTCGACGCTTCTGATCTTCAGTATCACGCTGCAGTTCGGCGCCTACGACATGATGATCGACAACGCGCTGCGCACCTACACGGGCCATCTGCAGGTCCAGCGGGAGGGCTACCAGGACAAGCCGCGGATGCGCTCGGATATCCCGGACGCCACCTCCCTCGCCGACCGCATCCGCGCCGCGACCGGGGCGGCGGTGGCCGTTCGAGCCCAGGGCTTTGCCCTGGCGGCATCCGAGGATCGCACCTACGGTGTGATGGTGGTCGGCGTTCAGCCCGACCACGAGCCCGAGGTCTCCACCATCCCGGGGACGGTGCGCAAGGGCCGCCCGCTCCGGGACCCACAGGCCCAGGAGGCGCTGATCGGCGCCGTGCTGGCGCGCAACCTCAAGGTCGGGGTCGGCGACGAGCTGACGCTGCTCGGGAACGGCCGTGACGGCTCGGTCGCCGCCACCGTGCTACGCGTCGCCGGCATCTTCGAGTCGGGGTCCAAGGAGCTGGACCGCGGCATCCTGGAGATGCCGCTGCGCACATTCCAGGACGTATTCACGATGGGCGAGGGTGCCCACGCGATCGTCATGCGCGCGGCGGACCTCGAACATGCGCAGCCGCTGGCCGCCCGGACCCGGTCCCTGCTGCCACCCGGCGAGGGACTCCGGGTCCTCGACTGGGAGCGCCTGATGCCCGGGCTGAAGCAGCTCATCCAGGCCGACAAGCTCAACGGATGGTTCGTCTACGGGGCCCTGATCCTCGTTGTGACGCTGTCCATCACCAACACCTTCCTGATGGCCGTGCTGGAGCGCACCCGGGAGTTCGGCATTCTCCTGGCGTTGGGCATGCGCCCGTTGCGCATCGGCCGACTCGTGATGCTGGAGTCGCTGCTGCTGGTCCTGACCGGCCTGGCGATCGGACTGATGCTCGGCGGGCTGATCACGGCCTATTTCGCCCAGGCGGGGTTCACCTACCCGGGCATGGCCGAGATCGCCGCCGAGTTCAATTTTCCGACCCACGTCTACCCGCAGGTCTCGGCCCTGGCCGTGCTGCTCGGGCCCGTGGGCATCCTGGTGTTCACCATGGCGGCGGCGCTCTACCCGGCCCTGCGCATCCGCCGTCTCCAGCCGGTCGAGGCGATGACCCGGATATGAATGCCGGGTCCTGGAACCTGCTGGCCCGTCTCGCGTGGCGCAGCGTCTGGCGCCAGCGCCGGCGCTCGCTGATCCTGCTGGCGGCGATCACCCTCGGAGTCTGGGCGATGATCGCCATGGCCGCGCTCTTCCGCGGCTGGCTGGAGGGGCAGGTCACCAACGAGATCGACAACCTCACGGGCCACGTCCAGATCCATGCCCCCGGCTACCGGGACGACCCCGCCCTGGAGCACAGCATGGACCCGCCGGCGGCCGGCCTTCTGAAGGTCCTCGACGGCCCGCAGGTCACCCATTGGGCGAGCCGGGTCCGGGTGCCAGCCGTCGTCTCGAGTGAGCGGGAGTCGGCGGGCGTCACGCTGGTCGGCATACGGCCGGCGCGCGAGCGCGGGCTCTCGTTCATCGCCGAGGCGGTGAGCGAGGGGCGTTATCTCGAGGGCCCAGGCGACGACGGGCTGCTGCTCGGGCGCAAGCTGGCAGAGCGGCTGGAGACCGGTCTGGGCAAACGCGTGGTGATCATGTCCCAGGGACGGGGCAACACCGTCGCGGACCGCGGGTTCCGGATCGTGGGCATATTCGACGCCGACGTGCAGACCGTCGAGACCGCGTTTGTCTTCACGGGCCTGACAACGGCGCAGCGGCTGCTCGACATCGGCGACCGGGTGTCGGAGATCGCACTCAAGGCGCCCCGCTACGATGCGCTCGGCCCCCTGGTCGAGAGCCTGCGCGCGACGGCCCCGGGGAGGGAGGTGCTGCCCTGGCCGGAGCTGGAGCCGCTGCTCAAGGTGATGCTGAAGGTCACCGACGGTTTCATGTACATCTGGTATCTGGTGGTTTTCCTGGCGATGTCCTTCGGGCTGATCAATACCCTGCTGATGGCGGTCTTCGAGCGCACCCGCGAGATCGGGCTGCTCATGGCGCTCGGGATGCGCCCGGGCGCCGTCCTCGTCCAGGTGCTGCTGGAGTCGGCATTGCTGCTGGTGCTCGGCCTGGTGCTCGGCAACGGGCTCACGGGCCTCACGCTCTGGGCCCTGCACGACGGGATCGACCTCTCGCGGTTCGCAGAGGGGCTGGCCATGATGGGGTACAGTCCGGTGATCTATCCCGCGCTCATCCCGCGCGACGCGATCGGCGCCAATCTGCTGGTGATCCTGCTCGGCATCGCCGCCAGCCTCTATCCGGCCTGGCGCGCGGCCCGCACGGTGCCCGTGGAAGCGTTGGCGCGCGTCTGAGGGCCGGGCTCCGGAGACAAACCAGACCGACGGCGCGAGGCAATGACTCGGAGAGACGTGGAAGGGGCAACGGCGAAGCGTGGAGCGGGGGGACCCGGGCCGCGACGATGGGGGCCGTCTCGCGCTGCGCGCCGACGCCCGGGCGTAAGGTGCTTGGCTTCATTCTCGGATACCGGGGACGGCTGATGGAACCCACGGTTGTCTGCAAAGGGCTGACCAGGATCTACCGCCAGGGCAGTACGCAGGTACGGGCCCTGGACGGTATCGATCTGCGCATTCCGAAGCACGACTTCGCCTGCCTGTCCGGGCCGTCCGGCTCCGGGAAGACCACGCTGCTCAATCTCATCGGCGGACTCGATGCGCCCACCGCGGGGGAGATCTGGGTGAACGGCGAGCGGATCGACACCATGGACAAAGGCAGGCTGGCCGAGCTGCGACTGCACCATCTCGGGTTCGTCTTCCAGGCCTACAATCTGATCCCGGTTCTCAGCGCCCGGGAGAATGTGGAGTTCGTGATGCAGCTCCAGGGGGCGGCAGCGGCACAACGTGCGGCCAAGGCCCGGGCGATCCTCGACGAGGTGGGTCTCGGCGGGCTCGATGACCGGCGCCCCGCGGAGCTCTCCGGCGGTCAGCAGCAGCGCGTCGCGGTGGCAAGGGCGATCGTCAGCCAGCCGGCCCTGGTGCTCGCCGACGAGCCCACGGCCAATCTCGACTCGCACACGGCGCAGAACCTCATGGACCTGCTGCGCCACATGAACGAGGAGCACGGCATCACCTTTCTGTTCTCCACTCACGACCAGCTGGTGATGGACTACTCCAAGCGCCTGATCCGGCTGCGCGACGGCCGCATCGAGGCGGACGAGCGCCGGGCGTGATTCATGCGCGTGCTCTGGCTGCTGCTGCTCTGCTCCGGCGCCGCCTTCGGCGAGGTCCGCCTGGGGGGCCACTTGAAGTACCTGCCGAGCGCGACCGACTTCCGCAGCGACGACCTTGCCGCCGTGCTGGGCGACGACCCCGCGCTCGACCAGGGGCTGGATCTGCGGCTGAAGTACCAGGTCCGCGGAGGCGGCTTCGACGCGGACGTGCACTACGAGCTTCTGGCCCTGTCCGGGGACAGCGCGCAGACGCTGGAGCGCGCGCGCGCAGCCGGCCTGCCGACCCCCAGTCCGCTGCCGTCCGACGAGCGGCGCCTGCTCGATCTCACCGACACCATCCAGGATCAGGGGCGCACGCTGGCCACCCAGCGGCTGGACCGCCTGAGCCTGGGCTACAGCACGGCATACACGGTGCTTCGGGTGGGCCGCCAGGCGGTGAGCTGGGGTAACGGACTGGCATTCCAGGTACTGGACTTCATCAATCCCTTCGCACCCCTCGCCATCGACAAGGACTACAAGACGGGCGACGACATGCTCTACGTGCAGCGCCTGTTCGACGACGGCGACGACCTCCAGGCGATGCTCGTGCCGCGGCGTGACCCGAAATCCGGCGCCCTGCGCTCCGACCGCTCGACGCTGGCCTTGAAGTACCACGCCATGGCCTCCGGGCTGGACCTGCTGGCCGCCGCCCATTACGGCCAGCCGCGCCTCGGGGTCGGCATCAGCCGGAGCCTGGGCGATGCGATCGGGCGGCTCGATCTCGCCCTGAGCCGACGCGCCCGGGGGGGCTGGGAGCTCTCCCTGGTGGCCAACCTGGACTATTCCTGGGTCTGGCTCGGCCACAACGTCTACGGATTCGCCGAATACTTCCACAGCGGCGTGGGAGTGGTGGGCGAGGAAGACTATCCCGCTCCCGGGCCCGAGCTCACCGAGCGCATCGCCCGGGGCGAGCTCTACACCCTGGCCCGGGACTATCTCGCCGCGGGCCTCGATGCCGAGCTGAGCCCGCTGGTGCACCTCAAGCCCACGGCCCTGGCCAACCTGAACGACGGCAGCGGCGTGCTGCAGGTCAATCTGACCTACGACTGGTCCCAGAGCGTACAGCTGCTCGGCGGCGTCGACCTGCCCCTGGGTGCGCGAGGCAGCGAGTATGGCGGCGTGCCGATTCCCGGCACTCCCTGGGTCTCCGGCGGCGGACGACGCGCCTTTGTCAGGGTCGGCTGGTACTTCTGACCTGCGTCGGACGGCGGTGCGCGACGGGGCACACCGAGACGAGCCGAAGGGCCTCACGGGCGAGAATCAGAAGCCGGTGTGGTCTACCTGGACGTAAACGGGGGCACGCCCTTGAGCCACATCTCGCAGTTGTTCTCCCTCTCCGGGCAGGGAGGAAGAGTCGGGGCGAGGGGTGACCCTTGATTCTGTGGCCGGAATCGCCCTCAGCCTGCGCCTCTCCCGCGAGGGACAGGGGCAGGCAGCATTCCGCACTCAACGGCCGGTGCGGCACGCCGGGGGCCATGCGGGTCAGAAGTAATAGCCGACGTTGATGTTGAATCGGCTGTTCCAGTCGCTGTCCTGACCGGCCAGGGTGCCGCCGATAAACGGCTGGTTCTTGGCGTTGACCCAGTCGAAGTAGGTGTACAGTCCCCCGGCGGTTACCGCCATCCCGGTGACGTTCATGACGGTGTCCGGCAGGCCGCCGGACTTGTCGGTCATCAGCGAGTAGTCGTTGTAGAAGGTCAGGTTGCTGATGGGGCCGAAGTCCACCGGCAGGCTGTAGGCCAGGTTGGCGGTGTAGGTGGTCGCCTCGGCCGGAATGGTGTCGAAGAAGCTGTAGGCCCCCACCGACATCAGGTCCTGGTTCGGCACCCAGAGGGTGTCCGGGATGCGGTTGCCGTCCGAGTCGATCAGGCGGTAGGCGTTGTCCAGGTTGTACTCGTACTTCGCCGCCTGCAGCTGCAGGTTCCAGCGCCCGTAGTTGCCCACCAGGTGCGCCGCGTAGGCCAGGTGATCGCCCACGCTCTCGCTGCCGTCGGTGAGATCGCCGTACTGGCCGGACAGCCCGAGCTCGGTGCTCGCGTCGTCGCCGTGGCGCAGGGTGTAGGCCACGCGGGCGTTGAAGGTGTTGCTCTCGGCGATGGCGAAGCGGGGAGAGGCGAAGGTGCCCTCGGTGACGAAGCTGCCGAGCAGCCCGGCCAGGACGCCGCTCTTGCCGAAGATCGACGTGCCGGCGCCGATTGCCGAGGCCGCGGCGCCCAGGGCGGCGCCGGGCAGCGTCTTGGCGCGGAAGCCCACCACGTCGTAGGAGTAGCGGTCGCTGCGGTTGTCCACGAAGCCGTCCACACCGCCCTGCTCGTCGTTCTTGTAGAACGCGAGCTGCACGTTGAGCGGCCCCTCCTCGTAGATGCCCTTGACGCCGAAGTCGTAGTCGTCTTCCAGCCCGACGTAGTAGTTGGTACTGAAGAAGAAGTTGTGGGAGTTGTAGGGCAGCACGCCGAAGGGCACCTGGTGGATGCCCACCTGCCCCTGGAAGCTGTCGGTGAAGTCGTACCCGACCCACGCATGGTGGATCACGTCCATATACTGGTAGAAGCGGTACTCGGCCGAGAGGATGACGTCGCCGATGGAGCCGTCCATGTTGACGCGGACGGTATCCAGGTCCAGATCACCCCCGCGGTTGCGGTTGCCCGCGACGTAGTCCTCGTTGCTGTACTGAAAGCGCACCGCACCGCCCACCTTGATCCCCTGGTCGTCCTCCTCGTCCGCGCGCTCCTCGTAGATCTGCTCGGCCTTGCGCGTCATCACCTCTTCCTGCTCGGCGATGCGCTCCTCGGTCTGCTGGCGGGTGCGCTCCAGCTCCCCCTCGAGCTGGTCGACCCGCTGCTTCAGCGCCTGGACCTCGCGGATGAGCTGCTCCGCCATCTCGTCGCTGATCGCCGCCGAGGCGCCGGGAGCCGCCAGCGCCAGTGCCAGGCCCAGCGACAGCGCCGACGTTCCCGGTCCGATCTTCTGATTGTTCATTGGAGCCCCCATTGTTGCTCGACCTCTGAACTCAGCCTGCCCGCGTCATTTCCCGATCCACTCGTTGACCCGCTCCGGGTTCTCCCGCACCCAGCGCTTTGCGTTCTCGTAGGGATCCGCTCCCTTCTCCTGGTTCCACACCATGAGCTCCGCCATCTCTTCCGGCGTCCAGTAGAAGCGGTCGAGGACCCCGTAGACCTCGGGCATGTCCTGCTTCAGTCCCTTGCGGACGATGGTGTTGATATGCTCCGCGCCGCCGTAGATGCCCTTGGGATCGTCCAGGTACTTGAGATCCCAGCGGGCGAACATCCAATGGGGCGTCCAGCCGGTGACCACGATCCAGCGGTCGTTGTCGATGGCATCGGCCAGAGCGGCGGTCATGGTGGCGCCGCTGCCCTCGATCAGCTTGAGGTCGAGCCCGTAGGCGTCGATCACCTTCTCGGTCTTGCTCATGAGGCCGGCACCCGGATCGATGCCGATAATCCGGTCATCGAACTGTGCGCCCTCGTCGTTGAGCTGCTCGATGCTGTCGATGGTCACGTAGGCGGGCACGACCAGGCCGATCTTGGTCCCTTCCAGATTCGGCCCGAGGTCCTCCACGTCCTCCCGGACCTTCTCCAGGTAGTGGCCGTGGGTGGTGGGCAGCCAGGCCGCCACCATGCCGTCCGCGTCCCCGGTGCCCACCGCCTGCCACATGGCGGCCGCGCTGACCGGCGTGATCTTTACGTCGTAGCCGAGCTGCTCCAGAACGGCCCGCACGACGTTCGTGCTGGCCACCTCACTGGACCACTCCACATAGGCCAGCTCGACCTCGCCTTTCTCCCGGGTCTGCTGCGCCTCGCCCGCCGCCTGCCCGACGGCGTCCTGCCCTGCGCCCGAGCGTTCCTTTCCGCAGCCGGCGAGCGCCAGCAGCACCGCAACCGTGAGTGCGAATACGAGATTGCCTGCCGTCGATCTGAGCATTGCGCCTACCCCCTCTGACCTCATTCTTCCGCTTTCGAGTGTTGACCGATCTTCTGTGTGATCCGGTCGAGAATCATGGCGAGGATCACCACCGCGATACCCGCCTCGAACCCGGCGCCGGGCTGCAGGCGCTGGATGGCCTTCCAGACCTCACCCCCCAGCCCTCCGGCGCCGATCATGGCGGCGATGACCACCATGGACAGCGCAAGCATGATGGTCTGGTTGACGCCCGCCATGATGGTCGGCACGGCCAGCGGCAGCTGGACCTTGACCAGCTTCTGCCGCTTCGTCGAGCCGAAGGCATCCGCCGCCTCGATGAGCTCCGCGGGGACCTGGCGGATGCCGAGCGTGGTGAGCCGTATGGCCGGCGGCATGGAGAAGATCACGGTGGCGAAGATGCCGGAGACGGGGCCCAGTCCGAAGAAGGGAATGGCCGGAATCAGGTAGACGAACGCCGGCATGGTCTGCATGAAGTCCAGGACGGGCATGATCACCCGGTACGCCCGCTGGGACATGGCCGCCCAGATACCGATGGGAAGGCCCAGCGCCACTGCCACCGTGGTGGCCAGGAACACCAGCGTCAGGGTCTGCATGGTCGGCTCCCACAGGCGCAGGTTCCAGAGCAGGAGCAGGCCCGCCGCGGACCAGATGGCGACCCGCAGACCGGCGATCCGCCAGGCGATGGCGGCGACGGCCAGCACGAACGCCCAGGGCGGCACCCAGAGCAGCCCCGAGACGATGGACTCTATGCCCACCTCGGTGACGCGGCTGATGGCCTTCGTGACGAAGGCGCCGTGGTCGGTGATGAACTCCAGCCCGTCGTCGATGAGCTCGTCGAGGGGAAACTTGGGGATGGCATCGACCATCAGGACGCCTCCCGGGCCGGTTCGGCCGGTGCCGCATCGGCCGCCCCGCTCGGCCCCGCAGCCGGACCGGTCTCCTCGGCGGCGCCCGCGCCCCTGGCCAGCGCCTCGAGCACGCTCGCCTTCACCACCACCCCTGTCAGCCGGTCCGCGTCGTCCACCACGGCCAGGGCGTGTCGCCAACCGGACAGGATCGGGAACAGATCGGTGAGCGGCGTGTCGAGGGCGACCCGCGGAACATCGGCGTCGATGACGGCGGAGATGTCCCGGTCGCCGCGCTTCATGGCCTGCTCCAGGTCGTCCACGCCGACCAGGCCGCGAAAGCGGTAGTCGCGCTCGACGGCGAAGATGGCCGAGTAGTTCTCGTCGCGCAGCTTGTGCAGCACGGTGCGGGGCCCGTCCTGCGGATAGGCCACCACCCGCGCGCGGGTCATGACGGAGCGTGCGGTGAGCACCTTCGACATGTCCACGTCTTCCACGAAGCGCGCCACATACTCGGTGGCCGGATCGGTGAGGATCTCCTCGGGTGTGCCGACCTGGACCACCGCCCCGTCCTTCATCAGAACGATGCGGTCGCCGATCTTGATCGCCTCGTCCAGGTCGTGGGAGATGAACACGATGGTCTTGTGCATGCGCTCCTGCAGGGACACCAGCTCGTGCTGCATGTCCCGGCGGATCAGCGGATCCAGGGCGCTGAACGCCTCGTCCATCAGCAGGATCTGGGGATCCACGGCCAGCGCCCGCGCCAGCCCCACCCGCTGCTGCATGCCGCCGCTCAGCTGGGCCGGCCTCGCGTCCTCCCAGCCCTCCAGCCCCACCAGGCGCAGCGCCTCGCGGGCCTTCTCCCGCCGCTCCCCGGGCTCGCGGTTCTGGATCTCGAGGCCGTACTCCACGTTTGCGACTACGGACCGGTGGGGCAGCAGCGCGAAGTGCTGGAAGACCATCCCGAAGTGCCTGCGCCGGAAGTCGAGCAGCTCATCCTTGCCCAGGGTTGCGACGTCCGTGCCGTCGACGACCACCTTCCCCGCCGTGGGCTCGATCAGGCGGTTGATGCAGCGCACCAGCGTGGACTTGCCGCTGCCGCTGAGACCCATGACCACCACGATCTCCCCCTCCTGCACGTCGAAGGAGACATTGGCCAGGCCCACGGCCAGCCCCGTCTTCTTGAAGATCTCGTCCTTGCCCGCGCCCTGCTCCAGCATCTCCAGGGCCGGGGCCGGGTCGGACCCGAAGACCTTGCTCAGATTGCGGATCTCGATGGTCGCCATGATCGTCGTTCGGGCCGTAGCACGCCCGGCGCTCCGCTTCTCGCGGCGAGCCGACTGCCCCGGCCGGGAGCGAGGACGGGGACGCTGCCCGACAGCGCCCGCGACGGGGGGAGGAGGGGTGGGTCGGGGCGCAGCTTTCGGCCCCGGAGACTATCGACGAGGGCTTCCGCTCCTCCGGGCTTTTGAGGATGCTAACACGTATGCCGTATGCGCACACGGCACCGGCTCCGCTGCCTGTTGCGGCGAAAGGGGTACGCAGGTCACCCTTCCATGGCTGGGGAGCCTCCGGGAACGGCAGCGTCGAGACTGAGCGTCCCGTGCAGGGGCAGATGATCGGAGGCCCGCCGCGCCAGGGGGCTGTCGTGACGGCGCACGTCCAGGCGGGGGGCCCCGCCCCGATGGATCCACATCCGGTCGAGGGCCAGCAACGGAAGCCCCGCAGGATAGGTGGCGGGCGCGGCGGCCGCGTCGAATCTCCGCCGAACGATCCTCAGGGGCGCCGCCCAGGGCAGCCATTCGTTGAGGTCCCCGAGCAGGAGCGTCGGCGGCTGGACGCTCACCCGGACCCGTTCGACGAGCCGCGCTGCCTGACGCACGCGCTCCCGCCGGGAGAGGCCGAAGTGCGTCCCGATGACCCGCAGAGGTCGATCCCGGACCATCACCTCGGCCTCGATGGCGCCACGCGGCTCCCGCGGACGGATGCTCAGATCGTGCCGAAGCAGGGACACCACCGAGCCCCGGATGAGCAGGGCGTTGCCGTAGGATCGGTGCGCGCGAATCATGGTGGGGCCGTGCACGGCGGTGAGCCCCAGCCGCGCCCCGAGGTGCTCGAGCAGATCTGCCCCCTGCTCCGGCCGGCTCTCGAGCTCCTGGAGGGCGACAACGTCCGCATCGAGCTCCTCGAGCACGGCGGCGACACGGCCCGGATCGAACCGCCGGTCCCGCCCCACACAGGCGTGCACGTTGTAGCTGGCGAGGGCCAGCACGATGGGCGCCCGCTCCCGCAATGCCCCGGAGCTGGTCAGCGCCCGGATCCTGCCTGCTGCCCGGACGCGCTTCGCCGCATCCAGCGTCGCAGCCCGTAGAAGCCCGCGATGAGCAGCCCTCCCACCACCGCAAGGACGAGCATTGTCTTCCATCCCGGGTCCTTCACGGCCGCTGCCAGGCGGTCGGCGAAAATGGCGATCGCGGCCATCCCGGGAACGAAGCCCAGGACGGTCCCCAGTGCGAAGTCCCGTAGCCGGATATGGGATGCCCCCGCCACCAGGTTGATCACCGTAAAGGGCGCGACAGGCACGATGCGCACGGCCACCACGGCCAGCACCCCGTTGCGGGCGAGGCGCCGGCTCAGGCGGTTCAGGCGGGCGCCCGCTACCCGTCGCACCACCCGCTTGCCCAGCACCTGGCCCATCCAATAGGTGACCAGGGCGCTCAGTGTCCCGCCCGCAAGCGAGTACAGGAAGCCCGGCAAGGCGCCGAATATCAGGGCGCAGGCCACCACGAGGGGGGTCAGGGGCGCGGCGACCATCCCCCAGACCACGAAGACGGCGATGATGATCAGGGGGCCGAGCACGCCGCGCTCCAGGAAGGCGGCATACTCCTTCAGCGTCGAGGGATCCGCCCATTCGCGCAAAGGGGTGTAGCGCCAGGCGAGCGCGAGCCCCACGACGGCGAGCAGCACGCCGCCGATCACCATGAGCTGGCGCCGCGTGGAGCGCTGCGCCTGCTCCCCGGCAACCAGTCGGTCGACCAGGGTCTCGGGCAGCACGGGCTGCTCGGGGTCCAGCAGGGCCGCATCCGGCACCAGGCGGTCGACGTCCTCGTCCACGTCTGCCTCCAGCGGCCTGAGGCTGCGCCCCGAGCCGCTCAGCCGCTCGATGGCCGCGATCAGCGAGCCCTCCTCCTCCAG
>JASFUT010000063.1:0-13249 GCA_050050175.1 Chromatiales bacterium | reverse complement strand
GGCGCCCAGCACCATGCCGGGCGCAAGCCGCGCCACCAGGTCCCAGAGGACCGCACCGCGGCGGTGGTGGGCGTACACCGCGGACAGGGACGTGGGCACGATGGTCGCGAGGGACGTGCCGACGGCCAGGTGGACTACGATCGCATCGTCGACGCCCTGAGCCCTGAACGCCCAGATCAGGGCGGGCACGATGATCAGCCCCCCCCCCACGCCCAGCAGCCCGGCCAGGATGCCGGCGAGTGCGCCGACGGCGACGTAGGCCGCCAAGGCGTTCAGGGGCGTCAGAGCGGCGGGTTCCAAGGGGATCGGTCCGGCCGTGGCAAGTGGCTCCGCAGGCCGCGGGCCCATGATAAACTGCGCGCGCCCTACCGGGGAGTAGGAGGCGAGGAAGACCCAGTGAAGGTTAGCAGAGTCTGTGTTCTCGGCGGTACCGGATTCGTGGGCCGCCACCTGTGTGTGCGTCTCCAGAAGGAAGGCATCCGGGCCGTCGTGCCCAGTCGGCACCCCCAACGGCACCCCTGGCTGGCACCGCTGCCGCTCGTCTCGGTGGTCCAGGCAGACGCGCTGGACGAGGGGCGGCTGGCCGAGCTGATGCAGGGCTGCCAGGCCGTGGTGAACCTGGTGGGCATCCTCAACGAGGGCCGAGGGGGCAGGTTCAGACAGGTGCACGTGGAGCTCGTGGACCGGATCGTCGACGCGGCCCGAGCGGCAGGGGCGCGCCGCTTCCTCCACATGAGCGCGCTCAATGCCGACGAAGCCAAGGGGGCGAGCCTCTATCTGAGGACCAAGGGTGAAGGGGAGAACCGCGCCCACACCCTCGGCGGCGGAGCCATGGCGGTCACCAGCTTCCGCCCGTCGGTCATCTTCGGTCCGGACGACAGCTTCTTCAACCGGTTCGCGACACTGCTGCGGATCACGCCCGGGCCTTTTCCCCTTGCGTGCCCGGACAGCCGATTCGCGCCGGTGTACGTGGGCGACGTGGCCGGTGCCCTGACCCGGTCCCTGCTGGACCCCGAAGCCCACGGCCGGCACTTCGAGCTCTGCGGGCCGCGGGTCATGACCTTGCGCGAGCTGGTCGAGTACACGGCCCGACACCTGGGGCTGCGCAAGCGGGTGATCGGCCTGCCCGACCTCGCCGCCCGCGTCCAGGCCCGCATCCTCGAGCGCATCCCCGGCGCACCCTTCACGTACGACAACTATCTGTCCCTGCAGGTCGACAGCGTGTGCCGCGAGAACGGACTCAAGGCGCTGGGCATCGAGGCGACGGACATGGATGCGGTGGTGCCGGCGTTCCTGGGGCGTCGCGGCCAGAGAGCGCGGCTGGCACTGCTTCGGCGAGAGCACTAGCCTGCAAGGCCCGCAGGCGGGCCTCACGCTCGGGCTGAGGCAGCCGGGCCAGGCGCTCGCAGGCCTCATAGAAGGGCGAAGGCCGCCCGCCGTGGCGCTCCAGCAGCAGCTGGAGCGCGGGCACCCAGCCGTCGTAGGCCTGAGCCAGCGCGAGCGAGGCGTTGTTCACGGGGCCCGCCAGGGCTGCATCGAGACCGGAGTATCCGTCCCAGCTCGCCTTCAGCCGGGCGTAGGCGTCGCGGATCCCCTCGAGCAACGCCGCCTTGCGCCGGCGCTTGGCGGACAGGGGCAGGTCCGTCGCATACAGCGCCTCCAGGCGCCGGCGCGTACCCAGCATCAGATCGGCGAGCTGGCCCTGGCGCAGCCGGAGCCGCTCCCAGGCCTGCCGCTCCCCGGGCTCCCCATACGCAGCGATCCAGCGACGGACTCCCTCGGCCTCCACCACGCTCGCGAAGGCCTCGTTGAAGGCGGTGTCGCCCGGCACGTAGAGCCTCTGGTGGGCCAGCTCGTGGAACAGCAGACCGGCCAGGCGGGGGCGCGGCCAGTCGATGACAGTGCTTGGCAGGGGGTCGGCGAGCCATCCCAGGGTGGAATAGGCGGCAGCCGGCCGGATCGCGACGTCCCATCCGTCCGCGGCGAGGCCGGCGGCGAACGACTCGGCGGCGTCGCGCCGGAAGTAGCCGCGATAGCTCACGCAGCCGGCCACCGGAAAGCACCACTGGCGCGGCTCCACGGAAAGCTCGGGCGCCGCCGCCACGGCCCAGACCACCGCAGCCCGGTCGAGCCGGGCGTAGCGGCGATAGCTGCCGTTGTCGGGCAGGCTCAGCTGTTCCACCGCGAAGCGGCGCATGCCCAAGGCGGCGCGGAGCCTGAGGGCGAGGGAGGACGGCGTAGACGGGTCGGCCAGCACCTCTTCGATCGAGCGGCTCCTGGCGAGCAGGTCGAGGTGCCCGCCGACCGACTGGGTGTAGTAGCCGAGCTCGGCGCAGCCCGCCAGTATGCCGATCAGGGGGGCAAGGACCAGTGCCCGCCCAAGCGGGAATCGCTGACCCGGTCTGTCCCTGGAGCGGAGCGGAGCGGCTGTCGGCTCGTGCATCGGCGGTCTGATCTGAAGTGCTGGCGAGCACGCGCCCCGGCAGAGGGACGCGTGTCCGGGCTGTTAGCATAGTACCCATGAGGTGCTACCTGGTGGGCGGTGCGGTGCGCGACGGGCTGCTCGGGCTCGAGCCCCGCGAGCGGGACTGGCTGGTCACTGAGACCACCCGGGAGGCGCTGCTGGCGGCGGGCTTCCGCGAGGTAGGCCGGGACTTCCCGGTCTTCCTCCACCCCGATACCGGCGAACAGCACGCTCTGCCCCGCGGCGGGGGCGACTCCGTCGAAGAGGACCTGTGTCACCGGGACCTGACCGTGAACGCCATGGCCGTCGACGAAGGCGGTCGCCTGATCGACCCCTGCGGGGGGCAGGCGGACCTGCGCCGCGGCCTGCTGCGCCACACGCCGCACTTCACCGACGATCCCCTGCGGGTCCTGCGCCTGGCCCGCTTTGCGGCCCGTTATCATGAGCTGGGCTTCTCGGTCGCCCCCGAGACCGCCGCGCTCGCGCGGCGCGTCGCGGACTCGGGGGCCCTCCCTGCCCTGCCCCCCGAACGCCTCTGGGGCGAGATCGCCGCCGCCCTGCAAGAGCGCCATGCGCGGGTCTTCTTCGCGACCCTGCGCTCGCTCCACGCGCTGGCGGAGGTGCTCCCCGAGCTGGACGCCCTGTTCGGGGTCCCCCAGCCCGAGCGTTACCATCCGGAGATCGACACCGGCGAGCACTCGCTGATGGTGCTCGAGCAGGCCTGTCGCCTCAGCCGCTCCCCGCGGGTCCGGTTCGCGGCGCTGACGCACGATCTGGGCAAGGGAGCCACCCCGCCGGAGCTCTGGCCCCGACACCCGGATCACGGCCCCCGGGGAGCGGAGCTGGTGCGCGCCCTGAGCGCGCGGCTGCGCGTGCCGAACGACTGGCGGGACCTGGCCTGCGCAGTGGCCGTGCACCACGACAACTGTCACCGCCTTGAGAGCCTCCGGCCGGCGACCGTCCTGCGCATGCTCGAGGCCCTGGACGCTTTGCGTCGGCCGCAGCGGGCCGAGGAGCTCGCCCTCGCATCCGAGGCCGATGCCCGGGGGCGGACCGGCCGCGAGCACACACCCTATCCGCAACGGGGGCTGCTGGCTCAGGTGCTTGCCGCCGCGAGGGGGGTGGATGCCGGTGCGGCGGCCCGGAGCCAGACCGGAGGCCTCCGCATCGCCCAGGCGGTGCGACAGGCCCGGCTGGCGGCGATCAGGCGGGTGCTCGACCTCCACCGGACAACCCGGTCCGGGGAGGCCGTCACTCCGGGGGCGGACGCGCTCCCGTACTGACCCGGTTCTTCCCCCCGCGCTTGGCCGCGTACATCGCCCGGTCCGCCGCGCCCAGCAGCGTGTCGACGCCGGTACCGTCCTGCGGACAGTAGGCCACGCCCACGCTGGCGGTCACGCCCACGCCGCGCCCGTCTATCTCAAGCAGCGGAGCGGCCGCGATCTGCTCCGTAAGCCTCCGCGCCAGGGCGACGCCCTCCTCCCGGCGGGTCTCCGGCAGGACGATCACGAACTCCTCGCCGCCGTAGCGTCCGACGGAGTCGCACCCCCGCATCGACCGCTCCAGGAGGGCGGCGAACTGACGCAGGACCTGGTCCCCCGCCACATGGCCGTAGCCGTCGTTGACGCGTTTGAAGTCGTCGAGATCCAGCAGGAAGATCGACAGCGGCCGACGATAGCGCAGGGCGCGCTCGAGCTCCGCGCGCAGAATCCGCATGAGCTCGCTGCGGTTGAGAAGTCCAGTCAGCGAATCGCGCGTGGCCAGCCGAATCAGGTCCTCCTCCTGGCGCTTGCGCTCGCTGATGTCCTGGAAGGTGACTACGATCCCGTCCGGCCGGCCGTCGCGTCCCAATGGTGAAACGTTCGCACTCACGGGGAAGACCGCACCGTCCGAGCGCACGAACTGCTCTTCCTGATTGCGCTGCGAGGTGCCCGACACCAGTGCCTGCGCCAGGCTGCCGCCCGCGGCGGGGCGGGGGCAGACGGCGGCGATGAGCTCGGGCAGCGCCAGCGACCGCAGCTCCGACTCGGTCCGCCCGAGGAGCCGTTCGGCCTCCCGGTTCATGTGGGTGAGCCGGCCATCGGCGCTCAGCACGAGGAGCCCTTCGGCAAGACTCGCGGTGACCTGCCGCAGACGGCGCTCGCTACGCTCGATCTCGGTGCGCATGTCGTGCCTGTACAGCGCGATCTCGATGTTGGTGCGAAGGGTGGATTCGCTGAAGGGCTTGAGGATGTAGCCCGAGGGATGGACCTCCCGGGCTCGGGCCAGGCAGCTCTCGTCTGAATGGGCTGTGACGAACATGACCGGAATGCCGTGCTCGTCCCGGATGACCCTGGCGGCCTCGATGCCGTCCATCGACCCCTTCAGCTCGATGTCCATCAGGACGAGATCCGGCCGGCGATGGTGGGCCTCCTCGATCGCCAGCCGCCCGGTCGTGACCTGACCCACCACCTGATAGCCGAGACTCTCCAGCATCGCCCGCTCGTCCAGCGCGACGATCGCCTCGTCCTCGGCGAGCAGGATGCGCCTGCTCACGGCTGCGCCTCCATGGGAAAACGTACCCGGAATTGCGCGCCGGGGCCGTCGCCCAGATCGAGCCGCCCTCGCAGCTGAGCCGCAAGCGCCGTAACCAGCCTGAGCCCGAGCGTTCGGGTGCCGTCGATGTCCACCTCATCGGGCACTCCGACGCCGTCGTCGCACACGCACAGCTCCAGCCGGTCGCTCTCGCGAAGGTGCAGCTCGATGCGGATGGCGCCTGCCCGTTCGTCGGGATAGGCGTACTTGATCGAGTTTGTCACCAGCTCGTTGATGATCAGGCCCGCGGGAACGGCCTGGTCGAGGTTGAGATCGATGGGATCGACGTCGACCTCGATGCGGATCCCCGCCCGCTCGGGGTGGAACACCGACAGCATGTTGTCGGCGATGTTGCTCACGAACGCCTGGGCACTGACCCGGCCCAGCTCCGGCGAGTCGTACAGGGTCTCGTGAACGATGGCCATGGTCTTGACCCGCTGGCGGCTGTCCTCCAGCAGATCCATGATCCGCGAATCCTCGCAATCGCGCGACTGAAGCGACAGCAGGCTGTAGACAACCTGGAGGTTGTTCTTCACGCGATGGTGGATCTCGCGCAGCAGCACCTCCTTCTCGCCCAGGGTCCGGCTGATCCGCTGCTCGGCCTGGATCCGCTCCGACACCTCGGTCTCGAGGGCGCGGTTCACCTCTCGAAGCTCTCGCGTCCGCTCCTCGACCCGCTGCTCCAGCTCGTCGTAGGCGGCGGCCAGACGGGCATGGATGCGCTCGCGCTCTGCCTGCTGCTCCTGGATGCGCGCCAGCATGTTATTGAACCCGCGGTAGAGATCCCCGATCTCGTCGTCCGCATCACGCCGGACCCGCCTGCTGTAGTCCTCCCGCTTGGAGATGTTGCGGGTCACCGCCGCCAGAGCAATGATCGGCCCCGAGATGGATTGCTGGAGCCAGGCGGCCAGCGCGAGCGAGACCATCAGCACCGTACCGAGCACCAGCGCGAGCAGCGCAAGGTAGCGGCGAACCTGACTCCAGACCTCGGCCGTGCTCGCCTGCAGGCGGAGTGTCCCGATCGGCCGACCGGCACGGACGATGCTCTCCGAGACGGTGTAGGTGCCTCCCGCCAGGGAGAAGGGCCTGGGCGTCAGGCGACTCTCCTCCGTAGCCGCGAGGCCGGGCCGATGCCAGCTCACGAACAGTTCGCCATTGGCATCCACGATCTGAGCGCGCATGACCTCGGGCGTGGTCTCCAGGTATCCCATCCGCTCCAGGGCGCCCTCACGGTCCACGAATGAGACCGGCGCGACGCTGAAGTCCGCGGCGATCCGGGCGATGAGCGACACGCGCGAAACCTCCTGCTCGGCGAAATCCTTCACCCGATCGTAGATGACCAGCGAGAATCCGGCGATCACCGAGACCAGCGTGGTCACGGCGGTGATCACCACCAGCTTTCGCCGGATGGGCAGGCTGTCGAACGCCCCCTTCAGCCTTCTGTTCATGGCTCCACGAGCCTCGCCATCTCGAGAAGCCGGAAGCTGAGATCCAGACCCGCGCGAGCGGCGGCGGCCCTGTTGATCTCGAAGCCCACCTTGTCGCCCTCCTGGAACAGATTGATCTGCACGCCGCGCTCGGCGAAGCCCGGCGTATCGCCGACGGTGAGGATCGCACGCTCGCGGATGGGCCGGAGAATTTCGTCGAGCTCGCCGGAGCGGCTGCCGGGGATGAAGAGCAGGGCGCAGCCGGTGGGAAGCTCGCCCCGATCCAGCTCTCTGACCAACGGCCGGGAGCCGGCAAAGCGCACGTGCCTGGCAACGGATCTGAGGGGCGCGGTGAGCTCGGAAGAGTCGGCCAGGCAGAACGTGAAGGGGTTGTGCAGAGCGCCCTTGGGCCAATCCACGAAATCAGGAAACCTGACGATGAAGCCGGCCTTGACCAGGGACAAGCGCTCGGCGTCCTGCGCCTGCAACGGGGCCGGCAACAGGACCGCCGCCAGCATGCAGGCGAGGCCGAGGCACGACAGCGCCGATGCGCGCCGGCTGCGCCTACGCCTCCCGCCTGCTATGAGCCAGAGGGACATCGGGGCTGTATCGCTCCTTGCTTGACACCCTTGCCCGCGCCGACGACCATGCGGCTTGGTTCGCTCCGAACCCGATGCAGGATACGGACACATCCAGGATTTCCCTGGACCCGGCCGTGCGACAGACAGCTTCTCTCATGAAACCGCGGTGCCATCAGAGAAAACGCGGGTCCCGCTTCCGCTTTCTCCCCGCAACGATAACTGTTTTCCTTGCGGGTATCACCCACTGCCTCGGCGCCTCGGGAGCCGGCCTCGGCGCGCCGCTGAGCGCTCGCTCTGTGGCCTCCATGTCCCTCCAGGATCTGCTCGGCGTCTCCGTTTCGGTGGCGTCGCGTACTCAGGAGACCTTCATCCAGGCCCCCTCGTCGGTCACCGTGTTCACCCGCACCGAAATACTCGACATGGGCGTGAGAACCGTGGAGGAGCTGCTGAACCATGCCCCGGGCATCTACTCGGCGCGGGCGGGGAGCAGCTCCCACAGTGTCAGTGTCCGCGGCAAGACGTCCAGCCAGCTCTCCAACGACATCCTGTTCCTGCTGAACGGGCAGCGCCTCAACGACGACTTCTCCAACGCCGCGCTGCTGTTCAACCGGCTTCTGACGACCGGCAACATCAAGCAGGTGGAAGTGATCAGGGGGCCCGGGTCCGCACTGTACGGCTCGGACGCCCTGCTCGGCGTCGTCAACATCGTCACGGTGCACGACCTGAATCAGGCATTCGTCGCAGCAGGCAGCTCGGAGCGTCGCGAGGCCTTCGCGAGCTTGTCCCGGGATTTCGGCGCGGTGAGCGCCGACCTGTTCTTCCAGGTCGCGGACGACGAGGGCGAGGCGTTCGTGGACCCCACGAGCCCGGACCTGCGCACGGTGCGAGACCCCCAGGAGAACCTGACCGCCCAGCTCGGCCTGCACACGGAGCGCTCGCATCTGGAGGCCCGCTATGCGCGGTTCGAGCTGGACGACTTCTATCTCTTCGCCGTCACCCCGAGCGACGCGGACAATCACTACCGGTCCACCGACGCCTGGCTCAGCCTGTCCCACCGCCTGTGGAGTAGCGACGCGGGGCAGCTCACCGGCTCCGCGCGCTACAGGATGATCGACCACGAGAGCCTCGCCCAGCCCCTGCCCGGCGAAGTGATGGCGGTCCTCAACGCTCAGGGCTGGACGCTCGGCACGGGGGACTATCTCGCCGGCGCCGTGGTGGAGCAGAGCGAGCTGACGCTGGCCCTGGACGGGACGTACCGGCTGGCGGACAACCAGACACTGGTCGCGGGGGCCCAGTTCAGGCGCACCCGCTTCGACAAGACGGTCAATCAGAACAACTACGAGTCCGCCGACGTGGCCCGGTTCCTTCCCTGTATCGAGGGCACCCTCGCGGGCGAGATGGACCTTCCCCGGCGCTGCGACTTCACGTTCATCCGGTACTATGGCCGGGTCAAGGAGACGTCGGACTTCGCCGCCACCGGCGACACCCGCGAGATACTGGGGCTTTACCTGCAGGACAAGGTCAGGCTCGCCCCCTCGCTGCAGGCGACCCTGGGGCTGCGCTTCGATCACTACTCGGATTTCGGCTCGACGATCAACCCCCGGGCCGCCCTCGTCTACTCCCCCGGCGCCGGCGACACCACGCTCAAGCTCATGTACGGCGAGGCATTCCGCGCCCCCACCATCTCCGAGCTGGCGGTCAAGAACACGCCGGACATCGTGGGCAATCCGGAGCTGGAGCCGGAGAAGGCCCGCACGCTCGAGCTCGCCTGGCTGCAGAACTTCGGGCCCGTCCAGACCACGCTGACCGGCTACTACAGCCGCATATCCGACCGCATCCAGCGGGTCTCGAAGCCCTACACACTGGACCCGCGGCCGACGTTCGAAAACCAGGGCACATTGCACCTGTCCGGGGCGGAGCTGGAGATCCAGGCGGCGCTTACGAGCCAGCTGTTATTCCGCGGGAGCTACACGCACAGCTTCGAGGCGGAGGAGGCACCTAGGGGGATGCCCCGGGACCTCGCCTCGTTCAGCCTGAACTACCGGCTCGAGCCCCTGAACCTGAACCTGAACGGCATCTACCGCGGATCGGCCGAGTCGGGCAGCGAGCCGCCGGCCGAGCTGGGCGCCCACTGGATCTTGAACGCCAACCTTCGCTATCGCCTGGGGAACCTGACCCTGGTGGGCGGCGTCTACAACCTCTTCGACGAGGAGTACTTCACGTACACGACCACACCCCTGCCGGACGGGATTCCCAACCGGGGACGGGAATACCGCCTCGGCCTGGAGCTCGACCTCTGACCGGGACTGCCAGCGGCGCCGTGGCGCCGGGTCGGCACGACCGGAGCCGTTCCCACAGCGGCCTCGACCCTGGCCCCTGAGCGCCGCCGGCCGGATGACGCGGGGCAGCGGCCCTACTCTGCGAGCCGGCACTGCGCCAGGAAGGCGTCGATCCCGACCTCCTCGGCGTAGGCCTTGACCGGCTTCGGGCGGGGGCCCTTCTCCTTGACCTCGTAGACCTTTGCCGGGTCCGGCGGGACATTCGTGTACCTGCCGGCCGGGATCTTCACCGGACGCACCACCTGCTTTCGGGTCTTGCGGGCACGCGCCTTTCGCGCCGGCCGCTTCTTGGCCGCCTTGCGCCTGACGGGCTTTTCCTCCGCCGGCCGCTCCTCGCGGTCGATCCTCGTCGTAGCACGGCGGATGTCCCTGATGGCGAAGCGCACGAAGGCGTCGAATGACACGCCAGCCGCCGCCAGCTGCTCCATCAGGGCACGATGGGCCTCTTCGAGGATCGCTTTCTCGCGCTTCTCGCGCTCCTGCTCCGCCTTGAGCTGCTCGATGCGCGACTCGAGCGCCTCGATCTCTTTCTGTCTGTGTCTGCTCATGGATCCGGGCTCCTTTCGCTCTTGTGGGTCGGGAAGGGACGCAAGTCTATTGACGTACCGACAGGACATGCAAACGCCATCCGTCGATCCGGGGACGCAAGCCGCGCCACGCGCCCGGGCACTTGCCCGAGAAGAGGCACCCATGCAGGGAAGACGGGCTGCCTCGCGGGATCGGAAATCCCGGCAACCACCGCTCGGGCCGGAGGGCCTCTCAGGCCGGCCGAGGAGGCCTCGTGCAGAGGATTGCGAGAATCGGCGCGGGAACAGGCCCGGCGCATCCGCTCGCTTGGCAGGGTGTTGAATAAGGATTTCCGTATCCTTTTTCAACACGGAATCCGAAGAATGCGATATCCGGCTTCCTTCATCTTCAGACCCTTACCGCGATCGAAGATGGCGCCACCTCCCCGTGCCGCACTCAGGCTGGCGGGAAACCGGCGTTGTTCAACAGCCGGTCAGAGCCGGTCGCGCAGGTCCCTCACCGCGAAGCCGAGCAGAGGGACGTCCACGCCCCTACCGAGACCGAGGACCTTGAAGCGCTCCCCCATCGCGGAGGGCAGGGTGAGCGTCTTTACCGCCTGAGCCTGGCGCATGTGGGCGTCCACGTCACCCGGGTCGCCCCCGCCCACAAGCTCCCCGATGCCGGTGCCGATCAGGAAATGCCCCTGGGTGGCAAATCCCATCACCTCCAGCCCCGCCGCCCGCGCCGCTTCGGCCAGAGCCGTGAAGTCCACGTTGGCCGTTATGTCCTGAAGGCCGACGGCAAACAGCGGATCGAAGTGGGCTCGGTGCCGGTAGTGGCAGGTCAGGGTGCCGGTCGTGCGCTGGGGATGGTAGTACTCGCGCCGGGGATACCCGTAGTCGAGGACCAGGATGAGGCCCGCGGCCAGATGCCCGGCGAGCATCTGCACCCAGGGACCGCACCGCAGGTTGATCTCCGACTCGTAGCCCTCCGACAGCCCCCCGACGTCGGAGCGGACCTGCTCGACCGCGCGGGCAAGTCCGGGCGTGCGCGCCGCGCCCCAGCGCAGCGCCAGGCCCCGCCCGTCATCGACCACGAACTGCTCCTCGATGCCGTCCCCGCGGGTGCGGAACCGGCTCACCGGCATGGCGTCGACCACCTCGTTGGCCAACACCAGCCCGCGGACGGGGGACCCGGTCATGCGATCCAGCCACCGGACGCGTGGAAGGTGGTGAGGCACACGCTCGGCGAGCAGGGCGCGCTGGCGCTCACGCAACTCGGCGCTGAGCTCCATGATCCGGTACCGGCCAGGCAGCCGGTCCAGGGTCTCCAGGGCCTCCAGCAGATCCGCAGCCAGGGCTCCGGTCCCCGCCCCCAGCTCGAGGATGTCGCCGCCGCCCAGGCCGTCGAGCACCTGCGCGGCCTGGCGGGCCACGCACTGCCCGAACAGCGGGGACACCTCAGGCGCGGTCACGAAGTCGCCTTCCCGGCCGAACTTACGGGCGCCGCCGGTGTAGTAGCCCAGACCCGGGGAATACAGGGCAAGCTCCATGAAACGGTCGAAGGCCAGCATGCCTCCGGCGCCCCTGGCTTCGGCGCGGATCCGCTCCCGGACGTGCTCGCTGCGCGCGGCGGACTCGGCGTCCGGCGCGGGCAGCGACTCCTCTCGTCGGAGCGTTCGGGGTGGAGCAGGCGGACGGGGCACGCGGGATGTTTCCTGCCGGCGTTTGCGTTAGAGTCGAATCTTATCAGCCGCCCGGATACAGCGTGAGAGAGCAAGACGAGAGTCTGCAGGGAAAGGTGGCACTGATCACCGGGGCCGCCCGCCGCATCGGGGCCGAGATCGCCCGCACGCTGCACGCCGCGGGGATGGATGTGGTGCTGCACTACCGGCGCTCCGCCCGCGCCGCCGACGAGCTCAGGCACAGCCTGGAGGCGGAACGCCCGGAGTCGGCCGTGCTCGTGCAGGCCGACCTGCTCGATCCCGCCGAGCTCCCGGGCGTCGCGGCGGCGGCCGTGGAGCACTACGGCCGTCTGGATCTGCTCGTGAACAACGCCTCCGCCTTCTATCCCACGCCGTTGGGCGAGGTGACGGGCGGGCAGTGGGACGAGCTGACGGGCAGCAACCTCAAGGCGCCCTTCTTCCTCGCCCAGGCCGCGGCCATCCATCTTCGGAGCGTCGGCGGCTGCATCGTGAACCTGATCGACATCCACGCCGAGCGGCCGCTCAAGGACCATCCGGTCTACTCCATCGCCAAGGCCGGCAACGCCATGATGGTCAAGGCCCTGGCCCGCGAGCTCGGCCCGGAGGTCCGGGTCAACGGCGTGGCACCCGGCGCCATCCTCTGGCCCGAGCAGGGCATGAGCGCAGAGGCCCGGCAGCAGATCCTCGAGCGGACCGCCCTGAAACGGGCCGGCTCCCCGGCCGACATCGCCCGCACGGTCCTTTTCCTGGTGCGCGACGCGCCCTATATCACGGGACAGGTGATCGCGGTGGACGGCGGCCGTTCCGTGCAACACTGAGCGGGTCGCGCAGTCCAACCCTTCAGGCGTGATGAGGAGCCCCAGCCATGATCGAGCTTGACGTCACCGGCATGACCTGCGGGCACTGCCGGGCTGCCGTGGAGAAGGCGCTGATGGGCGTCGCCGGAGTCCGCAGGGCCGAGGTGGACCTGGAGGCGGGCAAGGCCCGGGTCGAGGGTGACCCGGACCCCCAGTCCCTGGTGGACGCCGTCAAGGACGAAGGCTACGGCGCACAGGTGATCTGAGGCCCGTGGCCGGCGAGTGCCCGGGAGCCGGGGCTGCGCCCCCGCCCGGATCGCGCGCCGGGACCTGCAGGCAGGCGAGCCCGCCCGTGGACAGACCGACCACCACGAAGCCGACCGACGACAGCCGTGAGATCGAGATCGGCATCGGCGGTATGACCTGCGCGTCCTGTGTGGCGCGCGTCGAGCGCAATCTCGCAAGGCAGCCGGGAGTCAGCGGGGCGAGCGTCAACCTGGCAACCGAGCGGGGCACCATCCGATTCGACCCCCGCCAGGTCACCGTTCCCGAGCTCGTGCGCACCGTGGCCGAGAGCGGCTACGAGCCCCGCACGGCACACCTGGATCTGCGGGTCGGGGGCATGACCTGCGCCTCCTGCGTGGCACGGGTCGAGCGCGCCCTGCTCCGCCAGCCCGGCGTCACCGGCGCGACCGTCAACCTGGCTACCGGCAAGGCGTCGGTGGACTACCTCCCGGGAAGCGTCGATGCGGCGGACCTGCGCTCGGCCATCGAGGAGGCCGGCTACCAGGCCGAGGCTTCGGCGTCCGAGGCGCCGGCGGAGGAGCCGTCGGCAGACCCGGGTCTGCAACGGGA
>JASFUT010000062.1:0-13430 GCA_050050175.1 Chromatiales bacterium | reverse complement strand
GCCGTACTCGGCGTAATAGGCGCGGATGCGCTCCAGGTCCTTGCGGTCGCCGGGCCGGCCGGCCAGGTACTCGATCAGGTGCTCCAGGCGCACGATGGCGGTCACCGGGATGCCGTAGGTCTCCTGTACTTCCTGGATGGCGGAGCGTGCACCGGCTCCGCGCTCCTGGCGGTCCAGGGCGATGACTACACCGGCCGGCTGGGCGCCTTCCCGGCGGATGATCTCCACCGACTCGCGCACGGAGGTGCCCGCCGAGATCACGTCGTCGATGATCAGCACCCTGCCGTACAGGGGATGGCCCACGATGACCCCGCCCTCTCCGTGGTCCTTGGGCTCTTTGCGGTTGAAGGCGTAGGGCACGTCCCTGGCATGCTGGTCGGCGAGCGCGGCGCAGGCGACCGCCGCCAGGGGGATGCCCTTGTAGGCGGGACCGTAGAGTACGTCGAAGGCGATGCCCGACTCGGCGATGGTGCGCGCGTAGAACCGTCCCAGACGAGCGAGCGCCGCGCCCGTGTTGAACAGGCCGGCATTGAAGAAGTAGGGGCTCCGGCGGCCGGACTTGAGGGTGAACTCACCGAATCTCAGCACCCCCAGCTGGAGGGCGAAGTCGAGGAATTCGCGCTGATAGGGGTGCATGCCGGCTGCCTCCCGTGAACGGAGGTGCATTTTCGGCGCTGCGGCCGGCGGAGACAAGCGGGCCCTGCCTATGCGCGCTGGCCGATATAATGACCGCCGACCATGTCCGCCTCCTCGCCCACCCTGAGCGCACGCACGTCCGGCTGGCTGCAGACGCTGCGCGTCTTCTGGCACCCGCGCGTGCGCGTCATGCTGTTCCTCGGCTTCTCGGCGGGGCTGCCGCTGATGCTGGTGTTCGGCACCCTCTCGTTCTGGCTCCGCGAGGCGGGCATCGAGCGTGCGACCATCGGCTTCCTGAGCTGGGTCACCCTGGTGTACGGGCTCAAGTGGGCCTGGGCGCCGCTGGTGGACCGTCTGCCGCTCCCGCTGCTCACCGCCGTCCTCGGCCGGCGCCGGGGCTGGCTCCTCCTCGCCCAGGTCGCCGTGACCGCGGGGCTCGCGGCCATGGCCCTGTCCGATCCGCGCGAAGACCTCACACGCCTGGCGCTCTGCGCCCTGGCGGTCGCCTTCGCCTCCGCCACCCAGGATATCGTGATCGACGCCTATCGCATCGAGAGCGCCCCGGTGCGCCTGCAGGGGGCCATGGCGTCGGCCTACATGGCCGGCTACCGTCTGGCCATGCTCCTGGCGCAGGCGGGGGCGCTGGCCATCGCCGCCGTCGTGGATCCGTCGGCCGACACGTACGAGCATGCCCCCTGGACGGTCGCCTACCTGAGTATGGCCGCGGCCATGGGCGTGGGCCTCGTGACCACCCTGCTGATCGCCGAGCCCGAGGTGCGGATCGACCGGGGCACCGTGGAGCGCGAGGCGCGCGGTCTCGCCCGGATCGAGCGCCTGGCATGGCTGCCCGTGGCACTGCGCCGGATCGCCGCATGGCTGAGCGCGGCCGTGATCGGGCCGTTCGTCGATTTCATCGGGCGCTATCGCTGGCAGGCCCTGCTGATCCTCGCCCTGATCGCCACCTACCGCATCTCCGACGTGGTACTGGGTGTGATATCGAGCGTGTTCTATGTCGACATCGGGTTCACGAAGCTGGAGGTGGCGGGCGTCACCAAGGTGTTCGGCGTCATCATGCTGCTCGTCGGGGCGGGTCTGGGCGGAGTCCTGGTCGTCCGCCTGGGGGTCATGCGCATCCTGTTCGTGGGAGCGCTCCTGGCAGCCGCGACCAATCTGCTGTTCGCCCTGCTCGCCGCCCTGGGGCCGGATCTGGGCATGCTGGCGCTGGTGATCGGTGCAGACAACCTGAGCGCCGGCCTGGCCACCGCGGCCTTCATCGCCTATCTGTCGGGCCTGACCAACGTCTCCTATTCGGCCACCCAGTACGCCCTGTTCAGCTCGGTCATGCTGCTCTTGCCGAAGTTCCTGGGCGGGTTCTCGGGGTTGGCCGTTGACCGGATCGGCTATCAGAGCTTCTTTGTCGGCACGGCCGTGATCGGGCTCCCCGTGCTGGTCCTGATCGTTCTCGCCGCCCGGTTCGCGCCGGCCCGCGCGGGCAGCCCCGGTGATTGAGCCCCAGGGCTTCCTGGCTGCCTTCGTGGTCGGCCTGCTCGGCGGTGTGCACTGCGTGGGGATGTGCGGCGGTATTGTCGGGGCGCTCACTTTCGGCCTGCCCGAGGAGCGCCGGGACCGTGTGGGTCGAATGCTGCCGTTCCAGCTCGCCTACAATCTGGGGCGCATCGCGAGTTACACCCTGGCGGGTGCGATCATGGGCGGGCTGGGTGTGCTGCTGGCGCGCATGCTGCCCGTCTACTATGCGCAGCAGGCGCTGCTCGCCCTCGCCGGCATCTTCATGATCCTGCTGGGCCTGTACCTGGCCGGCTGGTGGAGCGGGCTGAGCCGGGTCGAGGCGGCAGGAGGGGTGCTGTGGCGCCGTATCGAGCCCCTGGGGCGGCGCCTGCTGCCCGTCCGCTCCCCGGCACGGGCCCTCGTGCTGGGCCTGCTCTGGGGGTGGCTGCCCTGCGGCCTGGTGTACAGCGTGCTGATCTGGTCCGTGTCGGCGGGCAGTGCGGCGGCCGGCGCCGGGCTGATGCTCGCCTTCGGGCTGGGCACCCTTCCCAATCTCCTGGCGATGGGCCTGCTTGCCTCCGCCCTGGCCCGCTGGGCCCGCCGGCCCGCGGTGAGGCGGATGGCGGGCGGGCTGGTGATCGCCCTGGGCGTCTACACCCTCTGGGGCCTGGTCGGCTGAGGGGCGCCGGCCCGCCGGGGCCCGGCGGGCCCCGGAGGCGCCGTCAGCGCGTGTAGAACTTCTGCGAGAAATGGGCCGTGTAGGGCTGCTCCACACCCTCGGGCTTGATCTTCAGAGTGAAGTTCAGGGTCTCTTCATTGCTGACCGGGAAGTCGGCGATGTAGTAGATCGCGTTGCCCTCCTGGACCTTTCTCACGTCGATGTCCCGGGTCTGGCCGGTCAGGTTCGCCGCCACGACGTCGATGTCGGCCGACACCGCGCGGGGCTGCCCCTCAGGGCGATTCTCCAGCACGGTGATACTGATCATCCCGCGGTTGGCGCTCCGCTTGATGTCGTACATCTGGGCGATCTGCGGCGTGAGGGTGTCGGTGGTCATGGCGTTGTGGTGAATGGTGTAACCCCCGACCAGGGTGCTGTTCTCCGCCATCGCCGCAGCGGGCAGAACGAGGGCCAGCAGACCCGCGGCGAGCAAGCTCTTCATTCGATCTCTCATCCGTTTCTCCTCTACTCGAAGGGTGCTACGGCAGTGAACTATATAGACCCCGCGGGGAATCGCAATCCTTCACGGGCCGCGCCGCCGGATCAGTCCCGGCCGGCCGCAGGCCGGCTGCTCACCAGACGTGGGCCGGGGCGGCGCTCGTTCTCGCCGAAGCGGGTTTCGGAGATGGCGAACTGAAGATTCCGCAGGTGGGTAAGGTCGCGCGAGAGCGTCCTGTACTGGGCGTTGAGCTCCTCGAGGCGCTGGTCCAGGGTCTGCTTCGAGCGGCTGATCTTCTGCAGGTCCGCCAGGCGCCGCTCGATGTGGGCCTTGCGGGCGTGGAGCTGGTCGGCGAGGGGGTCCAGGGCCGTCTCGATCCACGTCTGGGCCTCCTCCCGGGTCTCGGCATACACCTCCCGCGCCCGGGCGACCATCGCCAGGAAGAAGCGCTTGATGACGAAATGCTTCTCGGTCAATGCCGTGCCGGGGCTCCGGCGGAATACCTCGGCCTCCTGGTGCAGGAGCTCCAGGTCCACGCGGTGCTTCATGACCGAGAGCATCGCCGGCTGGATCTGGGGAAAGCCGTGCTCCGAGTGGAAGCGGTGATAGACGGAGCGCAGTAGCTTGCGGGTCTGCTCGCTGCGCTCGGTGACCTCGTACATGCGCGCGCGCAGGGTATGCAGCAGCTCGCCCATGGAGCGCTGGAGCCCCGGTGTCGTCCAGTTGCTCTGCATCGCGTCGTGCGCCTGGTCGATGATCACATCGAGCCCGTCCGGGTCCAGTGCGTCGAGCAGCTCCCGCCCCTGGCGCCGAAGGAGCTCCCGGCTCGTCTTGAAGGCCTCCAGGGTGCGCTGATAGCGTGCCCTCTCCTCGAGGACCTTACGCTTCATGTGCGCGAGCAGGTTGTCGCTCTGGCCGTCGAGCTGTGTCAGCTCCTCGCGCTGGTTGCGCACGCCGGCGAGCTGCGTGGCGAGCACGCCCCGGGTGCGCTCGACCATCCCGGCGACCTCCCCGGTGACCGTCTCACGCAGTATCTCGTGCTTCGCCTGGAGGACGTCGTCGCTGAGAAAACGCTCGAGCTCGCCGAGACGGCTCCGTTCCAGGAGCTCCGCGTTCGCGCTCACCTTGGCCAGGAGCCCCTTCTGGGCGGAGACGGGGAAGACCGCCGATTCCCTGATGCCCAGGATGGTCGCGACAGAGGTTCGCTGCGACTGGATGGCCGCGTCGATTTCGGCCTCGCCCTGGAGATCGTCCCACAGCGTGTCGACCTTGTTGAGCACCACCATCAGTCCGCGCTGACGCCGGCTCTGGAAGCCGCGCAGATGGTTTCGCCACATCTCCAGGTCGGAACGGGTGACACCCGTGTCCGCCGCCAGCACGAACACCACCCCCTGGGCTCCCGGCAGGAGCTCCAGCGTCAGCTCGGGCTCCGCCCCGAGCGCGTTGAGCCCGGGCGTATCGATCAGGATCAGCCCCTGCTCCAGCAGGGGGTGGGGATAGCTGATCAGGGCGTGTCGCCAGCGCGGGATCTCGACCTCCGCCGCGGGCTCGTCGCGATAGGAGTGGAGCTCGCGGTCGTACAGGCCCAGCCGGCCCGCCTCCTCGACGCTGACGGACTTGGTCTGAATCATCTCGCTCAGGATCTGCTGGATCTGCTCCGGAGAGTGCAGCGCCAGTGGGTAGTGGACCCATTTGCGCAGATCGTTCTTCAGATCGCTCAGGCGGGTGTCCTCGAGCCGGGTCTCGATGGGCAGCAGCTTGAGGTAGGGCTCGTCCATCTCCCGGTCGTAGAACAGCTCCACCGGACACATGGTGGTGCGGCCCGCGGTGGACGGCAGGAGACGCCGACCCTGGTCGGCGAAGAACATGGCGTTGATCAGCTCGGTCTTGCCGCGGGAGAACTCGGCGACGAACGCCACCGTCAGCCTGTCGCCGTGCAGCGTCTCCAGCGCCAGCTCGATGCGCTGCAGCGTCGCCGCCTGGGCCATGTCGTGGGCCTCGAGCCAGTTCCGATAGGCGCGGATGTTGTCCCGCAGCCTCTTCTTCCATTGCTGATAGGCATGGAGCTGTTGTTGGAGGGCCATGGGGATGTCCTTGCGTCTTGGCCGGCGCCCAGCCGTCAGAAACCATTATAGACGCAGGGTGGAAGGACCCCCGGCGGCGGGGCGGTGCGGGGCCGCAGGCGCTCAGGTGATCTCGAGCCCGGGCGGAAGCCGGCCGGGGGCGTGGATGCGCACGCGCTTGTCCCGGGCGGTGCCGCCGGACTCGATGATCACGCGCGTGCGGCCGACGGCGAAGGCTCGGGCCAGAAACCGCTGCAGGCGGTCGTTCGCCTGGCCGTCCACGGGCGGTGCGGTCAGCCTGATGCGCAGGCGATCGCCGTGGACCCCCTCGATCCGGTCTCTGCTCGCGCGCGGCTGGATTCGCAGCTCGAGGACCAGATCGTCACCGTCCCAGCGGTACCAGCGGGCGGCGTTCGCGGTCATCAGAACGGGCTGGAGGTGAGATGCTTGAGGGGGGGAAGAAGGAGCATCTTCAGGAGAATCAGGCCGAGTATCGCGATCATCGGCGAGACGTCGATGCCCGATATGGGCGGGATGAGCCGCCTGACCGGCCTGAGCACGGGCTCGCTCAGGGAGTGCAGGACGACGGCCGCCGGATTGTACCCGCCCGGGCTGACCCAGCTCAGGATCGCCTGGATCACGATCGCGATAAGGACGATGTTGACGACCAGTGTGACGAGCTCCGGTATCGCCCAGACCAGCGGGCCCAGGACGCTGAACGAGAAGCCGGAGATCGCCAGGACGAGCGAGAGCTCGATCGCCTTCAGGATCCAGGCGAGCAGGAGCGACGCGAAATCGACCCCGGCATAGCCGGGGATCACGCGTCGCAGCGGGTTGAGGGCCGGCGAGGTGACCTTGACGACGAACTGCGAGACGGGGTTGTAGAAGTCCGCGCGGACCAGCTGCAGCAGGAAGCGGATCATCACCAGAGCGACGTACAGGCCGAAGATGACCTGGACGAGGAACACGGCGGGCGTGCTCAGGTAGCCGTCGCCCATCACTTGTCCCCCAGCCGCCGGGACAGCTCGACGGAGCGGTCGCGGGCCGCGGTCAGCGCCCGCCGAAAGAGCCCGTCCAGGTCGCCACCCTGCAGCTCCTGCAGGGCCCGCTCGGTGGTGCCCCCCGGGGAGGTGACGCGCTGGCGCAGCGCCGAGGGCGGCTCGTCGCTCTCCAGCGCCATCTTGGCGGCTCCGAGCGCGGTCTGCAGGGTCAGTAGACGGGCTGTCTCCGGCGGGAGGCCGAGGGCCGCGCCCGCCTGCTCCAGGCTCTCCATGACCGCGAAGAAGTAGGCCGGGCCGCTGCCGGAGAGCGCGGTCACCGCATCCATCTGCGCCTCGTCGTCCACCCAGAGGGTGAGACCGACGGCACGCAGGATCGACTCGGCCCGGTTCCTCTGCGCCTCCGAGACCCCTTCCCCGGCATGCAGCACGGTAGCCCCCGCCTGAATCATGGCGGGGGTGTTTGGCATGCTGCGCACCAGCGCCGCCTCGCCGCCCAGCCAGCCCTGGAGGTCCCCCTCCCGGACCCCGGCGGCGATGGATACCACCAGGGGGCGTTGCGCCCGGATCGTCTCCCGGAGCCCTTCGGCCACCGCCTGGATCATCTGCGGCTTCACCGACAGCACCACGACGTCGGCGTGCCGAGCCGCCTCGAGGTTGCCCGCCGTGCAGGAGACACCGAAGCCCGCGGCGAGACGGGAGCGCTTCTCCGGGTCGGGCTCGGCGACCCGGATGCGCTCCGGGGCGTAGCCGTCGGCCACCAGGCCGCCGATCAGGGCCGAGGCCATGTTTCCTCCCCCGATGAAGGCGATCAGGGGTTGCTCGGATGGCTTTCGCATAGGACCTCTCTGCTTGTTCCCGCCCCGCCCGGAGACCGGTCTCAGTCGCGGGGCCCGAAGACGCCCGTGCCGACCCGCACCAGGGTGCTGCCTTCGGCAATGGCCGCCTCCAGGTCGCCGGTCATGCCCATGGACAGGGTGTCCAGCGGCAGCCCTGCGCTCGCCAGTCGGTCCCGCAGATCGCGCAGCCTTCGAAAGGGGCGCCGCTGGGCCTCGAAGTCGTCCGTCGCCGGCGGCAGGGTCATCAGCCCGCGCAGACGCAGCCGCGGGAGTCCGCGGACCTCCTCGAGGGCGGGCTCGACCTCAGCCTCGGAGAGCCCTCCCTTGGTCGGCTCCCCGTCCAGACTGACCTGCAGGCAGACCTCGAGCGGGGGAAGACCATCCGGGCGCTGCTCGCTCAGGCGCCGGGCGTGCTTGGGACTGTCGATACTGTGAACCCAGTCAAAGTACGAGGCAATGGCTCGGGTCTTGTTGCTTTGGATGCGGCCGATAAAATGCCATTGCAAGTCCAGATCGGCCAGTGTCCCTGCCTTTTCCACCGCCTCCTGGACATAGTTCTCACCGAACAGGCGCTGTCCGCACGCCCGGGCGGCACGCACGTCGCCGGCCGGCCGGGTCTTGCTGACGGCGAGCAGCGTGACCGAGCCCGGGTCCCTGCCGAAACGCAGGCAGGCGTCACGGACCCGCAGCTCGACGGCATGGAGTCTTTCGCACAGGGGGTCCATCAATGACCGGAGGTATCTCGGCTATACTTGACGGCGAACATTTAAACAGAAACCGGCCCGGCGCCGGTAACCGGACCCCGCGGGGCGATTCCGCGGGCGCCCTGACCGGGCCGGCACAGCCACGGGCGCTTTCGTCTCAAAGATCGTTCCAGGGGGGAGTGGATGGACATAGCGGAGCTGTTGGCATTCAGCGTCAAGCACGAGGCGTCCGACCTGCACCTGTCGTCCGGCCTGCCGCCCATGATACGCGTGGACGGCGACATCCGGCGCATCAACATCCCGGCCCTCGATCATAAGGTCGTGCACGGGCTCGTGTACGACATCATGAACGACAAGCAGCGCAAGGACTACGAAGAGTTCCTGGAAACGGACTTCTCCTTCGACATCCCGGGCCTCGCCCGATTCCGCGTCAATGCGTTCAATCAGGACAGGGGTGCGGCGGCGGTCTTCCGCACCATCCCGTCGAAGGTGCTCACCCTGGAGGACCTCAATTGCCCGGCGGTCTTTCGCGACGTCGTCAACCAGCCGCGCGGCCTCGTGCTGGTGACGGGGCCGACCGGCTCGGGGAAGTCGACGACACTGGCGGCGATGATCGATTACAAGAACGAGAACGAGTACGCCCACATCCTGACCATCGAGGACCCCATCGAGTTCGTGCACGAGAGCAAGAAGTGCCTGATCAACCAGCGCGAGGTGCACCGCGACACCCTCGGGTTCGCCGAGGCGCTGCGCTCGGCGCTGCGCGAGGACCCGGACGTCATCCTGGTGGGCGAGCTGCGTGACCTGGAGACGATCAGGCTCGCCCTGACCGCCGCCGAGACGGGGCACCTGGTCTTCGGCACTCTCCACACCAGCTCGGCGGCCAAGACCATCGACCGTGTGATCGACGTGTTTCCTGCGGGCGAGAAGGATATGGTCCGGTCCATGCTCTCGGAGTCCCTGCGCGCCGTCATCGCCCAGACCCTGCTCAAGAAGGTGGGCGGAGGGCGCACGGCCGCCTGGGAGGTCATGATCGGTACGCCCGCCATCCGGAACCTGATTCGCGAGGACAAGGTGGCCCAGATGTACTCGGCCATCCAGACCGGTCAGGCGCACGGCATGCACACCCTCGATCAGCACATGCTCGAGCTGGTGAAGAAGGGAGTGGTCAGTCGTCTGGATGCCCGCTCCAGGGCCCAGAACAAGGAGGCGTTCGCGAATCTCTGAGGCACCGGACGACACCCGGGGGACCGCCCCGGGCCCAGATAGCGAGGAGCACCATGGACTTCAATTCGTTGCTGACCCTCATGGTCCAGAAGCAGGCCTCTGACCTGTTCATCACGGCGGGGATGCCCCCGTGCATCAAGGTGCACGGGCGAATCGCGCCGGTCGCCAAGAACCCGCTCGACAACAGCCAGGCCCGGGATCTGACCATCGGGCTGATGACCCCGGATCAGCGGGAGCAGTTCGTCCGCACCAAGGAGTGCAACTTTGCCGTCAGCGCCAAGGGCGTGGGCCGCTTCCGCGTGAGTGCCTTCGTCCAGCGCGATGCCGTGGGCATGGTGCTGCGCCGGATCGAGACCCGCATCCCCGACCTGGACGATCTGCACCTGCCGTCCATCATCAAGGACCTGGCGATGGCCAAGCGCGGCATGGTCATCTTCGTCGGTGCCACGGGCACCGGGAAGTCCACCTCGCTGGCCTCCATGATCGAGTACCGCAACATTCACGGCACCGGTCACGTCATCAGCATCGAGGACCCGATCGAGTTCATCCACTCGCACAAGGGGTGCATCATCACCCAGCGCGAGGTGGGCATAGACACCGACTCCTACGAGGTCGCGCTCAAGAACACGCTGCGTCAGGCACCCGACGTCATCCTGGTCGGGGAGATCCGCTCCCGTGAGACCATGGACCACGCCATCGCCTTCTCCGAGACCGGCCACCTGGTGCTCTCCACGCTCCACGCGAACAACGCGAACCAGGCCCTGGACCGCATCATCAACTTCTTCCCGGAGGACCGGCGCAGCCAGCTG
The DNA here is from genome assembly GCA_050050175.1 of Chromatiales bacterium. GTDB lineage: Bacteria > Pseudomonadota > Gammaproteobacteria > Chromatiales > Chromatiaceae > CAVQCX01. The sequence goes on along the minus strand of JASFUT010000062.1, from coordinate 3,491 downwards.
TTCATGGACCTGTCGCTGAACCTAAAGGCGCTCATCGCCCAGCAGCTGATCCGCAAGCCGGACGGCAAGGGCCGCCGGGCTGTGGTCGAGGTGCTGCTCAACACCCCCCTGGCGGCGGATCTGATCCGCAAGGGCGAGGTGCACAAGCTCAAGGACCTGATGAAGCGGTCCACCGAGCAGGGGATGGTCACCTTCGACCAGGCGCTGTTCCGGCTCTACAAGGACGGGGAGATCACCTACGAGGACGCCATCCTGCACGCCGACTCGGCCAACGAGGTGCGGCTGATGATCAAGCTGGGGGACAGCGCGGCGAGCGAGAAATTCAGCCAGGGTCTGGACGACATCTCGCTCGTGGACCAGGCCGACTACATGTGACGCCTCAGCCGGGGGTCGGGAAGACCTCCGCGGCGTCGAACACGGGGCCGTCCACGCAGACGCGCTTCATCGCCGGGCCCTGATCCGTGGTCACGGGCAGCGTACAGCCCGCGCATCCGCCCACGCCGCACGCCATGAGCTCCTCCAGGGAGACCTGGCAGGGCAGGCGGAATTCCCGGGCCAGATCGGCCGCGGCCTGGAGCATGGGGTGGGGGCCGCAGGCAAAGACCTCCACCTCGCCGAGGGCCGGGGCGTCCAGGGAGAGCAGCCACCGCCGGGCGAGGTCGGTGACGTAGCCCGGGTGGCAGCCGGAAAAGCCGCTCAGGCTGGTCAGCCGGCTCGGTATGCCCCAGTCCTCCAGCAGGGGCATGCAGGCGATCGCCCCTGCGGGCATGCCCGACACGAGCATTCCGGACGGTCGGGGATCGAAGGGGAAGGGTGCCTCGGAGCCCAGGATCACCAGAGGCCGGATCCCGCTCCCGGCGTGAAGCGCCTCGGCGAGGCATATCATCGGTGGCATGCCCACGCCGCCGCCGAGCAGCAGCGGTCGGGGGCGCCCGGCACCCGGTCGGAAAGGCTCGCCGACGGGGCCGAGCACGCTGAGCCGCTCCCCGGGACGGCGCTCGGCCAGCAGGGCGGTGCCCTCGCCGACCACCTTGTAGAGCAGGTCCACCCACCCGCCTGCCGGAGAGGCCCGCATGATGGAGATCGGCCGGCGCATGGGCCGCAGGGGGTGGCACTGCAGGTGGACGAACTGGCCCGGGCGGGTGGCCTCTGCGCACTCCGGTGCGTGGAGACGGACCACATACTGCTCGCCCGGGAAGGCCTCGTGGGTGAGGATCTCGGCGTTCTCGAGGAAGATGGTCCCGCGATGCGGCTTCGTCGTGGTCATCCCTCGGCCTCGTAGACCACGCGCCCCTCGAACAGGGTGTAGCGTACACGCCCGGTGAGCTCCCAGCCCGCGAACGGTGTGCATCGCCCCTGGCTGCGCAGCCGCTCCGGCTCCAGGGTCCAGTGGGCCCCCGGGTCGAGCACGCACACGTCCGCCCTCGCACCGGCGCCGAGCCGCCCCAGGGGCACGCCGAGCACGTCCGCGGGCCCGCAGGTGACCCGCGCGATGGCGTCCGCAAGGCCGAGAACCCGCTCCTGGACGAGCCGCAGGGTCAGCGGCAGGAGGGTTTCCAGGGCCGAGATGCCGGGCGCCGTGGCCGCGAAGGGGGCGTCCTTGGCGTCCGGCTCGTGGGGCTGGTGGTCGGAGCAGATCGCCGACACCACCCCGCTGGCAACCCCGGCGCGCAGGCCGTCCCTGTCTGCCGTCGTGCGAAGCGGGGGGACCACGTGGCAGCGGGTGTCGAAGCCGTCCACGTCCAGCTCGGTGAGGAAGAGCTGGTGCGCCGCCACGTCGGCGGTGATCGGCAGCCGGTCCCGACGCGCACGCTCGATCATCCGGACCGCCTTGGCCGTGGACAGCCCCCGGAAGTGGATCCCGGCGCCGGTCTGCTCGCACAGCGCGATGTCCCGCGCCACCGCGACCGTCTCCGCCGCCTCGGGTATGCCCGGCAGGCCCAGGCGCGTGCTCACCATGCCCTCGTGCGCGCAGCCGCCGTCGCGCAGGTGACGGTCCTCGGGCCGAAGGAACACCCGCAGGCCGTAGGTGCTCGCGTACTCCAGGGCCCGGCGCTCGACCAGTGTCGATCCCAGCGGCGCGTGGCCGTTGCTCACAGCCAGGCAGCCCGCGTCGCGCAGCGCCGCCATTTCCGCCAGCTCGACCCCTTCCAGGCCGCGGGTCAGGGCCCCGACCGGCAGCACCATGCAGCAGCGGCTGTGCTTGGCCTTTCGGCGGATGAGCTCGACCACGGCGGGGGTGTCGATCACGGGCTGGGTGTCGGGCGGGCAGCACAGGGTGGTGATGCCGGCCGCGGCGGCGGCGGCGGTCTCCGAGGCAATGGTGGCCTTGTGCTCGGCGCCCGGCTCACGCAGATGGGCGCTCAGATCCACCAGACCCGGACAGACCACCAGCCCCTCCGCGTCGATGACCCGCTCCGCGCGGAAGGCCTCCGGGGCGCGGCCGAGGGCCCGGATGCGCCCCTGCGCGATGTGCAGATCGAGCGGCTCGTCCAGGCCGTTCGCGGGGTCCACGACGCGCCCGCCGACGATGCTGACCGTGCTCACCGCTCGGTGCCCCCTTCGCCGGTGCGCATGGCCATGGACATGACCGCCATGCGCACCGCGATGCCGTAGGTGACCTGACTGAGGATGACCGAGCGCGGGCCGTCCGCCACCTGGGAGTCCATCTCGACACCGCGGTTGATCGGGCCCGGATGCATCACGATGGCGTCCGGCCGCGCGGCCCCCAGGCGGGCCTCGGTGAGGCCGAAAAGCTGGAAGTACTCGTGCTCGCTGGGCAGGAAGGCGCCGCGCATGCGCTCCTTCTGAAGGCGCAGCATGATGATGACGTCGGTGTCGCGGATCCCCTCGTCCAGATCGTTGTAGGGGTGGACCCCCAGAGAGCGGACCGCCGCGGGCAGCAGGGTGCGCGGGGCGATCACGCGGACCTCCGCCGCCCCGAGGGTGTTGAGGGCGAGGATCTGCGAGCGCGCCACCCGGGAGTGCCGGATGTCCCCCACGATCGCCACCCGAAGGTCCTGTATGCGGCCCTTGTGGCGGCGGATGGTGAACATGTCCAGCATGGCCTGGGTGGGATGGGAGTGTCCCCCGTCGCCGGCGTTGATGACGCTCACGTGGGGGGCGGCGTGCCGTGCGATGAAGTGCGATGCCCCGCTGTCGGCGTGGCGCACGACGAACATGTCCACGTGCATGGCCTCGAGGTTGCGCAGGGTATCGAGCAGGGTCTCGCCCTTGGCCGTCGCCGAGACGCTGATGTTGACGTTCAGCACGTCCGCCGACAGCCGCTTGGCGGCCAGCTCGAAGGTCGTGCGGGTGCGGGTGCTGGTCTCGAAGAACAGGTTGGCGATCACCTTTCCGCGCAGCAGCGGGACCTTCTTCACCGCCCGCTCGCTGACGCCGGCGAAGGACTCGGCCTTGTCCAGGATCTCGGTCAGGAGGTCCCGGCTCAGGCCTTCGATGCTCAGGAAATGTCGCAGCCCGCCGTGGGC
>JASFUT010000061.1:0-13454 GCA_050050175.1 Chromatiales bacterium | reverse complement strand
GCCCGCGCGTCGGCCACGCACAGCAGCGCCTCCAGGCGCCGCAGCATGCGGTCCGTACGCCAGTCCTTGGCGAGCTCCACCGCCGAGCGGGTCAGGTTGCCGTGGTGCTTCTCCAGCTTCCCCTCGAACCGCTCGAACAGGGTGAAGGCGTCGGCGGTCGCGCCGGCGAAGCCCGCCAGCACCTGCTCACGGTACAGGCGCCGCACCTTGCGGGCGTTGCCCTTCATCACCGTGTTGCCCATGGAGACCTGGCCGTCGCCACCGATCACCACGCGCCCGTTGCGCCTGACCGACAGTATCGTCGTCCCGCGGAACTGCTGCACCTGCGCTCCCCTGCCTTGCCGAAGAACCGCGGATTGTACCCGAGCATCCCCTCAGGGGATCAATCCCGGACAATGCGCGCCGTTTCCCCTGTGTTGGGGCGACCGGGTCGCTTTTCCAGCGCCGGGCGTGCGGGAGTGTCGGGGAGAGGCAGGCCGGGCCGGGCGCACAGGGCCCGAGCCGCTCCGGTCGGGCCCCTGGCGCCTTGCCCGTCCTTGCCCCGGCCCCGTGCGCTCCGCGCGTCTCCGGGCTGCGTCATTCAGGCTTGCGCTTGCGGGCGCGGGGGTGGGCCTGGTCGTAGACCTGGGCGAGGCGTTGGAAGTCCAGGTGGGTGTAGATCTGGGTGGTGGCGATGTCTGCGTGGCCGAGTAGCTCCTGGACCGCCCGCAGGTCCCCGGACGACTCCAGGATGTGGCTGGCGAAGGAGTGCCGCAGCAGGTGCGGGTGAATGCCGCGGGCGGCACCCAGCGCCCGGGCCATCACCGCCAGGCGCTGCTGGACTGCGCGGCGGGAGATGCGCCCCCCCCGGCGGCTGAGGAACAGGGCGGGCTCCTCCAGGGGAGCCAGGGAGGCGCGGTGCGCCAGCCAGGCGCGCACCGCCTCGCGCGCCTTGCGACCGACGGGCACGCGCCGGGTCTTGGCTCCCTTGCCGGTCACCACCAGGGTCCCGTCCGCCAGGTCGAGGTCCGGGAGATCCAGGGATACGAGCTCCGCCAGGCGCAGCCCGGAGGAGTAGAGCAGCTCCATGATGGCGTGGTCGCGCACCGCGAGGGGCGCGTCCCCGCCGTCCGCGTCGAGGATCCGCCCGATCTCGTCTGCGTCCAGGGTCGCCGGGAGGCGGCGGGGGGTGCGCGGGGCGCGGACCCCGTCCGCCGGGCTGCTGTCCGCCTCCTGCTCCCTCAGCAGATAGCGGTACAGACTGCGCAGCGCCGAGAGTGTGCGCTGCAGGGACTTCCCCGAGAGCCCGGCGCGATGGCGCGCGGCCACGTAGCTGCGCACCCGATGCGGATCCAGATCCCGCCAGCCGCGGAGCCCCTGCTCCCTGCACCAGGCGGCAGCCAGGCGCAGATCGCGCTCGTAGCCCTGCACGGTCCGCGGGGAGAGTCGGCGCTCGTGGCGCAGGTGATGGAGGAACCTCTCAAGCCAGGTGCCGAAGGGGTCGGCGTCCGGCCGGGCCACGGCCGTCAGGCCCCGGGGACGGATACGACCTGCAGGGTGCGGCTGACGATCTCCCCCAGGCGGGCCAGGAAGTGGGTCCCCTTGCCTGCGTGGAAGCGGGCCTCGTCCCGGCTGCCGATGGCGAGCACGCCGACGATCCCCTCCCCGCGGATGGGAATCAGGGCGGCGGAGCCGATGTCATCGGCCAGGGGGCCGAACAGGAACGCCAGCTGATCGCTGCCCAGCTGACCGCACACCGGTCGCCCGCGATCGAGGAATTCCCTGAACTTGGCGGCCTCGGCGGGGCGTCCGCGGTCCTGCTCCGAGGCCAGCTGCTGCTCGAGCTCGACGGCCGAGAACAGGCGCAGCTCGACCGCATCCGCCCTGAACTGGTCGTGGAGCTCGTCTTCCAGCACGTCCACGACCTCCTCGAAGGTGGCTGCATCGATCAGGCTCAGGGTCAGGCGGTGGAGGCGGTCGGTCAGGCCGTCGTTGTCCCGGGCCACCTCCAGCAGCTCCTGCAGCTGCGCGCTCAGGCGCTCGTTCTCCTCGCGCAGCACCGCAACCTGCCGCTCGATCAGGGAGACGGCGCCCCCCGGCGCGGAGTGGGGCACGCGCAGCCGGGCCACCAGCTCGTCCCGGCCTTCGAAGAAGCTCGGATGGGCATCCAGGAACGCCTCGACCGCCTCGGCCGTGAACTCCTCCTCCGGGGCGTGCTCCTGGTCGGCGCTCACAGGGGGATCCTCCCCTGAAACACCTCCCGACTGGGGCCCGTCATCCAGACCGGCTCGCCTTCGCCGGCCCAGGCGATCATCAGATCCCCCCCGGGCAGGCTCACCCTCACCCGCTCGTCGAGCAGGCCTTGCAGGCGACCCGCCACCACCGCCGCGCAGGCGCCCGTGCCGCAGGCCAGGGTCTCTCCGGCCCCCCGCTCGAACACCCTCAGGTCGATGTGGTCGCGCTCGCGCACCGCCATGAACTCCACGTTGGCGCGCTGGGGAAACCGCGTGTGACCCTCGAGCTTCGGGCCCAGCTCGTCGAGCGGAGCCTCGTCCACCGAGGGGACCCGCAGGACCGCGTGTGGATTGCCCATGGACAGCGCCGAGATGACCGTCTCCCGGCCCTCCACGTCGACCGTGTAGGTGACCGCCCTCTCCGGAGCGCTGAAGGGAATCGCGGCGGGCTCCAGGGAAGGCACGCCCATGTTCACCCGGACCTGACCGTCCTCCTCCAGGTACAGCCGGATCGTGCCCGCGCGGGTGCCCACGTCCAGCACCGTCTTGTCCGAGAGCCCGCGGTCGCGGACGAAGCGCGCGAAGCAGCGCGCCCCGTTCCCGCACTGCTCCACCTCCCCGCCGTCGGCATTGAATATCCGGTAGTAGAAGTCGGTGTCCGTGGTGCGGGGAGGCTCGACAAGCAGCACCTGATCGCAGCCCACGCCGAACCGCCGGTTGGCGATGAAGCGGATCTGCTCGGCGCTGAGGTTGACGCTCTGCCCGATGGCGTCGAAAACGACGAAATCGTTGCCGAGGCCGTGCATCTTCGCGAAGCTCAGGTCCATCCCGCGAAGATTACCGACCCGGCGGCGGATTGCAACGTCTGGCCGGCGGTGCGGCCGCTCAGGAGCGCCAGACCAGCGCCCCCCGGACCTCGTCCGCCCATGCGTGCAGGGGCTCCTGCGGCTCCCCGACCACCGCCAGGCTGCCGTAGGCGGTTGGCAGGATCAGGCCGCGCAGCCGACCCGTGCTGACCGAGCGGTCCCTCCCGGGATCCTCCCCGGGCATGATCAGCACCGTCACCGGGCCGTGCCGGCCCTTGACCACGAGGTGGATCCCATAGTGGTCGCGGATCACGCACAGGCCGGCGAAGCGCACCTCCCCGATGCCGCGGGTCAGCTCGCCACCCAGCTCCCCGACCAGCGCCGCGAGCTGCGGCGCGCCCACCGCCTGGCGCGCGCTCAGGTGCTCCGCCTCCGCCTCGATGTGACCGGCCACCACCCCTGCGAGATCGGGCCGCGCGGTCAGGCCCGCCCCGATCCAGGCCGCCAGTCCGAGGCCGAGCACCACCGCGGCGGCCGCCCCGACCCGCACGGCCGCGCGCCGTCCCAGGGCGCGCCTGACCCGCCCGGCGAGACCTGGTGGGGGGTCGACGGACAGCGCCCTGCGCAGGCGGGCCTCGAAGGCCAGCGCATCGTTGGCCGCCCGGTCGCACGCCGGACAGCCTTCCCGGTGCCGGCGCAGGCCGGGGTCGGGGTCACGGGGATCGATGAGCAGCCGCCGGCGGACCTCCCGGCAGTCGATCGGTGGGACGGGGTGCTCGGCGCTCATGCCGGAGGGGACCGGCGAGCCGCGCCCTCCATTTCGTCCTCAGGCCAGGCGGCCCCGGACCAGCAGGTGACGGTCGCTCGGACGCTCGACCCCCAGGCCGCCGAGACCCGCCGCCTCGAGCTGGGTCCGGACCTCGTCGACGGTGAAGGCGGCGAACAGCGAGTTGCGGAAGTCCCGCCGCAGGACGTCCGGCGCCCCGGCGGCATAGGCGGCCAGGATCGCGTCCGCCTCCTGCGCGGAGGGAGGGCGCACCAGGTCCATGACCGCGACGGCCGCCCCCGGCCGCGCGCACTGCCGCACGGTCTCCCAGAGCACCTGCGGCCGGTGGAGGTGGTGCAGCAGGCTGTTGGAGACCACCGCGTCGTAGGCCGAGGCCTCCAGCTCGCCGCAGGGCAGGGTGGCGCGGATGAGCCTCACGCGCTCGCCGAGCCGCGGCGCGGCGGCGAGGGCCTCCCGCCCGAAGGCGAGCATGGGCTCCGAGCCGTCCACGCCGTCGATGCGCGCCCGGGGGAAGGCGCGGGCCAGGCGCAGGACGATATCGGCGGGGCCGCAGCCCAGGTCGAGGATGCGCCCCCGGAAGTCCCCGCCGGCGAGCTCGGCGAACCGCTCGACGAACAGGGCGTTGGGCTCCGAGAAGTCCTCGCGGGCATAGGCCAGCGCCTGCTCGGCCTCCTCCATCAGCTCGGGCTCCGGGATGCGATCCAACGGGGTCTCCTCAGGGCAGGGTGGTCTCGGCGGCGAACAGCTCCCCGATCGTCTCGCGGCGCCGGATCAGGTGGGCCCGGTCCCCGTCGACCATGACCTCCGCGGCGCGGGGCCGGGAGTTGTAGTTAGAGCTCATGCTGAACCCGTAGGCGCCGCTGGAGCGCACGGCCAGCAGGTCCGCAGGCGCCAGTCGCAGCGGGCGGTCCCTGCCGAGGAAGTCCCCGGTCTCGCATACCGGGCCCACGAGGTCGTAGCGGTGCATCTCCCCGTCCTCGCGCACCTCGCAGGGGACGATCTCCTGGACGGCGCCGTAGAGCGCCGGGCGCAGCAGGTCGTTCATGGCGGCGTCCACCACGGCGAAGTGCTTGTGCGTCGTATGCTTGAGATACTCGACCCGCGTGAGGAGCACGCCGGCGTTGCCGGCGATGGCGCGGCCGGGCTCCACCAGCAGCTCCCAGGACCGGTCGCCCAGGCGGTCCACCAGGGCGGCCGCGTACTGGGCGGGCTCGGGAGGCTGCTCGTCGGTATAGCGGATGCCCAGGCCGCCCCCCAGATCCAGGTGCCGCACCTCGATGCCCTCCTGCTCGAGGCTGTCCGCCAGGGCGAGGACCCTGTCCAGGGCGTCGAGGAAAGGGGCCAGGGCGGTGAGCTGGGAGCCGATGTGACAATCGATCCCCACCACCTCCAGATGCGGCAGGAAAGCGGCGTGGCGATAGGCCGCCAGCGCCTCGGCGATCTCGATCCCGAACTTGTTCTCCCGCAGGCCGGTGGCGATGTACGGGTGGGTCTGGGCGTCCACGTCCGGGTTCACCCTCAGGGACACCGGCGCGCGCAGCTCGAGCTCCCCCGCCACCCGGTCCAGGCGCTCCAGCTCTGCCCGGGATTCCACGTTGAAGCAGCGAATGCCCGCCTCCAGGGCGCGGCGCATCTCGTCGGCGCGCTTGCCCACGCCGGAGAAGACGACCTTTCCGGGATCGCCCCCGGCGGCGAGCACGCGCTCCAGCTCTCCCGCCGAGACGATGTCGAAACCTGAACCCAGGCGGGCCAGCACGTCGAGCACCGCCAGGCTGGAGCACGCCTTCACCGCGAAGCACACGAGATGCGGCCCGGCGGACAGGGCGTCGTCGAAGGCGTGCCAGTGGCGTTCCAGGGTGGCCCGGGAGTAGACGTAGCAGGGGGTCCCGAAACGCTCCGCGATGGCCTCAAGCGCCACGTCTTCGGCGTACAGGCGGTTCTCCCGGTAACGGAAGTGGTCCATGGGCTCAGCGCCCGTCGTCCGCCTGCTGCGTCTCGCTCTTGTCCCGGTCCGGCAGATAGAGGTCCCCCTTCTGGCCGCAGGCGGAGAGCATCCCGCCCGTGGCCAGGGCGGCGACGCAGATCAGGAGGGTGTATCTGGCCCATCGGTGCATCGGCGGCTCCTCAGTGCGGTGCGAAGGCGCGCAGTATAAACGCTGCACCGGCGGCTCCCCAATCGCCCGCGCCGCGCTGACAAAAGGGACCGGAGCCGGTAGTCTTGGATGACGGACCCGGGACTCGCGGGGGATTCGAGTGCAATTCCAGTACCTGAAGCCGAGTGCACCGCTCCAGCCCAGCGAGCCCCTGTGGCGCCGCGTTCCCTCCCGCGACGAGCGGGGGCGGGCCCTCACCGATTTCATGATGCTCATCCCCCGGCTCCGTCACTGGCCGCAGCGGCGCATCGAGGCCGTCTACCGCGAGATCCAGACGGTTTTCGAGCACTACGCCGAGAGCGTGGTGTTCGCCGACCTCAACCTGGACCTCAATGTCCTGTGGGTGAGCGTGCGTCCGCGCCCGGGGATCTGCCTGGAGTTGGCCGCGGCGGTCAAGCACCGGGTTCCCGAGGCCGTGCTGGTGGCGAGCCAGGCGGAGGCCTACGCCGGGCTGCGCCAACGCCGCCCGGGACGCTGAGCGGGCCTTCAGGGGCTTTCCTGGCTGTCGTACTCCGAGGCCCGGCGGGCATCCCCGTAGACCCTCTCCACCGGGTAGCGCCGCTCGTTGATCTCGATCTTCCGCCAGGCCGTCGCCACCAGGTCCACGTCCAGGCGCTCGGCGCACCGCAGCAGGTAGATCAGGATGTCGGCCAGCTCCATGGCCACCGCCTCGCGCTTGTCCCCGGCCAGGGCGTAGCTCTGCTCCTCGCTGAGCCACTGGAAGTGCTCGAGCAGCTCCCCGCACTCGCCGGCCAGCGCCATGGCCAGGTTCTTGGGCGAATGGAACTGCTCCCAGTTGCGGGTGCGGGCGAAATCGCGCAGCCGCCCGCTCAGCTCGTCCAGGCTGTCTCCGGGCATGGGTGCCTCCTCGTGTACCAATGGTCGTTAGGCCGGGCTGTGCCTCCCGGCATTCCGGGCCCTCCTCAGCGCCGCGATGGCCCGGGCCGCAGGTAGCGTCTCATCGCGGCCTCGCGAAACCGCTCGTAGTCCCAGGGCTGGGCGCTGAGCCGGCCCCGGTAGATCGGCCGCAGCAGGTAGGCCCAGGCCAGGCATCGGCCGTACCCTGTCTCCACTCTGACTCGCTTGCGCGCGTAGAGCTCGCCCTCGAAGCGATCGAGCCGGCGCAGCGCCGCCTCCTCCAGCCCCCACCAGAGCGTGCCGGGGCTGACGGCTCGCGGGACCGGGACCAGGGCCGGGAAGTCCTCCCCGAGCACCCGGTAGGCGCGGTGGCCGGCCAGGCGCGCCTCGACGTGCTCGTACGCGCCGCCGGCGACCGCCGCCATGACCTCCGGGGACCTCAGGGTGCCGTAGGCGAACAGGCGGTGGGGCACGGCCTCAGGCCGCCACGGATTCCATGCGCCCCGCCAGCTCGAAGTCCAGGTCGGTGATCCCTCCGGCCTCGTGCGTGGCGAGCCGGACGTCGACCTTCTTGTAGACGTTGAGCCACTCCGGGTGATGGTCCATGGACTGGGCGTGGATCGCCGCCTGGGTCATGAACCCGAATGCCTGCACGAAGTCCTTGAACACGAACCGCTTGGTGAGCTTGCCGTCCCGGACGCTCCACTTCTCGCCCGAAGCGCTCGCGTTGAGCTCGTTGAGCCGCGTCTCGATCTGGTCGTCCGACAGGGGTTCTGCCATGGCTGCCTCCCGTTGCTTTGCCGATCTGGCCCAGAACTGTAGCAAGCCTGGGCCTTCAATACCCGCCCTTCGGTCCGGCCCCGGCGTCCGGGGGGCGTGCCTGGTGCGACGCCCGCGCCCGAGGGGGCAGCCGGGCTACCGCGCCCCCTGGAGATGCCAGAGCAGGAGCAGGATGCGCCGCTGGATGTTTCGGACCCGCAGGGGGAAGCGGTTCCCCGGGTGGTCGGCGCTGAGGCGGTGGGTGAGCTTCAGGTCCTTGATGCGGTCATAGAGGGCGTGCACGAGGTGCCCGGTGCGCCGGCCCACGAACGGCTGGAGCCCGGTGCGATCCAGAGACGGGTGCGGGGCGATGCGCGCGCGCCTGAGCACGTCGAAGTCGAATCCCTCGCCGGCCAGCCGGTCGTAGACCTCGTGGCGCAGCTCGGCCACCACCCGGTCCAGGTCGACGTCGCGCTCGATGAACAGCCAGCATACCGTGGCGTTGTGCCGCAGCTCGTCGAGCAGGGCATGGCGGGCACCGCGTCTGCCGCGCTGGAGGCCCCGGAAGGCCCGGGCCGTGCGCTCCGCCGTGTCGAGCCCCTTCAGCGCTGCCGGAAGCCAGTCCCACATGATTCCCATCGCCTCCCCGCCGCGTATCCCCTCCAAGGCCCCGTCGGGAGCCGAAGACAATCATAGTGAGTGCTCACGGAGAGCCTCTGCGCCAGCCTCAATGCCTGAGCACCCGGGAGAGGAAGGCGCGGGTGCGCTCGTGGGCGGGCTCGGAGAAGATCCGCTCGGGCGGGCCTTCCTCCAGCACCCGACCCTCGTCCATGTAGACGACCCGGTCCGCCACCTCCCGGGCGAAGCCCATCTCGTGGCTCACCACGATCATGGTCATCCCGTCGGCGGCGAGCTCGCGCATCACGTCCAGGACCTCCCCGATCATCTCCGGGTCCAGGGCCGAGGTGGGCTCGTCGAAGAGCATCAGCCTGGGCTCCATGGCGAGCGCCCGGGCGATGGCCACCCGTTGCTGCTGCCCGCCGGAGAGCTGCGCCGGGTACTTCCCGGCCTGTCCGGCGATCCCCACCCGATCAAGGAGCGCGCGCGCCGCCTGCTGTGCCCGCTCGGGGGGCCAGCCCCGAACCCGGCGAGGCGCCAGGGTCAGATTGTCCAGCACCCGGCGATGGGGGAAGAGGTTGAACTGCTGGAACACCATGCCGACCTCCCTGCGCACGGCGCGAAGTGAGCGCTGGCTTCGCCCGTAGGGCGCCAGCTCGTGCCCGTCCACGCAGACGCGGCCCGACTCGAACGCCTCCAGGCCGTTGATGCACCGGATCAGGGTGGACTTGCCCGACCCGCTGGCGCCGATGACCACCACCACCTCGCCGGGCGCCACCCGCAGGTCCAGGTCCCGCAGCACGTGCAGATCCCCGAAGCGCTTGTTGACCTTCTCGATGTCTACGATGGGTTCCATGAACCGCCCGCGGCCAACCGGCCGACCTTCGCTCCGCCTGCAGGCCCGACCTCAGTCGGATGCTCGAACCTCTCCATTCCCTTCCGCCCCTAGGCGGGCCCCCCCCGCCGCTCCAGGTATCGCAGCGCCGCCGAGAGGCTCAGCGTGATCCCGAGGTACAGGAGCGCCACCATGGAGTACACCTCGAACGCGGTGAAGGTGGTGGCGATGTACACCTGGCCCTGACGCACAAGCTCGCCGACGCCGATCACCGAGAACAGCGAGGTGTCCTTGATGCTGACGATCGCCTGGTTCCCCAGGGGCGGGATCATCCGGCGCAGCGCCTGGGGCCAGACCACGTGGACGAAGGTCTGGGTCCGGCTGAGCCCCAGAGACAGCCCGGCCTCGGTCTGTCCCCGGTCGATGGACTCCACGCCCCCGCGCACGATCTCCGAGATGTAGGCGCCGGAGTTGAGCGCTATGGCGGCCACCGCCGCCGTGATCGCGTCTATGGGTCCGCCGATCACCTCCGGCAGTCCGTAGAAGATGAACAGCACCTGCACCAGAACGGGGGTGCCGCGAAAGACCTCCACGTACAGGGTGGCGGGCCAGCGCAGGGTCCGCAGCGGGCTCAGGCTGAGCAGGCCGAAGGCCACGCCGACGACAAAGCCGACGGCGAGTCCGCCGAAGGAGATCAGCAGGGTGTAGCGGATGCCCTGCAGCAGGAAGGGCAGCGCGTCGACGGCCGCCTGCCAGTCGAACTGGAAGCCTGTGCCCAAGCGTCTCCTCCCGTCCCCCGCGGGCGCGTCAGGGGCCCGGGGGCGCCTCGCCGAACCAGCGCTCGTAGAGCTTGGCGTAGGTTCCGTCGGCGCGCATGGCCGCCAGCGCCCGGTTGACCGCCTCCAGCCATTGGCTGCCCTCGGCCAGGGCGATGCCGTACTGCTGGCCCTCGTAGAGCGGTCCCACGGTCCGCACCCGGCCTCCGCCCCGGGTGCGGGCGAAGTAGCCCACGTTGGGCGCGTCGTAGAGCACCGCATCCAGGCTGCCGGACATCAGCGCCATGTACATGTCGGCGCTGCCCGGGTAGGGGACGATCTCCGCCGCTTTCGTGCCGAGGTTGCGCTGCAGGAAGTCGTAGCTGGTGCTGCCGATCTTGGTCCCCACCCGGCGGCCCCCCAGGTCCTCGAGCCTTCCCAGGTCGCTGTCGACGCGCACCAGAAGCCGCAGGCCCGAGTCGTAGTAGGGGTCCGAGAAGTCGACGATGCGCTCCCGGGCCTCGGTGATGGTGATCCCGGCGATGGCGAGGTCCACGTTCCCGGTCTGCAGGGCCGGGATGATGCCGTTGAAGTCCATGGTCCCGAGCCGGTAGTCGAAGCCCGCCCGGCGGGCCACCTCCCGCAGGATGTCCATGTCGAAGCCGACCATCTCGCCGGATGCGCGGTCCATCATCTCAAAGGGCACGAAGCTCGGGTCCGTCACGGCGCGCAGCGTCGCCTGCTCATCCGCACCCGCCGCCGCGCTCAGCACCAGGGTCAGCAGCAGGCCGAGGCGCCGGAGCGCGGAGCGGACAGGCGCGGCCGGGATCCCGCAGGTCCCGGAGACAGGGGAGACCGCATCGGTGCTTCGATGGCGACACATGATCTTCATGGCTTGTCCGTGGTCTCGCGCCGCAAGACGGCCGTCCACAGCATACCCGCCCGGCTGCCCCTTCCGCGACCTCCCGGCGGGCAGCTGCTCCGAGTCCGGGCTAAGGCACGTGCGGGCGCGCGTTGAGCCCGAATCTGTTCGCGCCTGACAGGCGCTCCTGCCGCGGGCTTACGACAGCCCGCAGGAGCGCTCGCTGAGCGCGAAGGGTCGCGGCCTGCGGTCCTTCAGCGGAACGGTGGAGCCGGGTGTCGCGATTGTCCGGCTGAAGTCCGACCCGCCCACGGATCTCGACCCCGGATCGAGCCACCCGTAGGAGCGCTCGTTGAGCGCGAAGGGCCGCGGCCTGCGGTATTTCAGCGGGCCGGCGGCGTCGAATGTCCTGGTTGTCCGGCTGAACCCCGACCTGCCCACAGACCGCGACCCCGGATCGAGCCACCCGTGGGAGCGCTCGCTGAGCGCGAACCGCTCGGGAGCGGGACGCGCCACGCAGCTGCGGGCGGGCCGCTGCTGAGCTCCTACCAATCGTCCGCCCGTCGAAGCTCGATCTCGAACACCTTGGGCCAGCGCTTTCCGGTGATGAACAGGCGCTCGCCCTCGGGGTCCCAGGCGATGCCGTTGAGGTCCGCCTGGTCGGCTGGATCCGGCATCTCCGCCGGGTCCAGGAGCGCGGCGCGGTCCACGTCCACCACGGCGGTCACCTGCCCGTCCGCCGGGTCGATCACGAGGATGAGGTCGGAACGCCAGACGTTGGCGAGGACGCGCCCGTCCACGTACTCCAGCTCGTTGAGCAGGCGCACCGGGCGGCCGTTCAGCCGCACCTGGACCGATCCCCTCTGCTCTCCCGTCTCGGGGTCCAGGAACCGCAGCCGGCTCGTGCCGTCGCTCAGGATGAGCCGCCGCCCGTCGTGGGTGAGCCCCCAGCCCTGGGTGGGATAATCGAAGCCCTCGGCCTCCAGCCGCTCGAAGCCCCCCTCCGTCTCCCGGTACACGAGGGCACGGCCCGCCTTCCAGGTGAGCTGTATCAGCCGCCCGTCGAGCAGCGCCAGCCCCTCGCCGAAGAGCCCGTCCGGGAGGGCGGCGCGCTTGATGACTCGTCCGGAGTCGGGCTCCACCTTGCGCAGCGTGGACTCGCCGTAGAGTCCCGTGCTCTCGTAGAGGTGGCCGTCGTGGTAGACGAGCCCCTGGGTGAAAGCCGCCGTGTCGTGGGGCAATGCGTGCAAGGCCAGGGCCTCGTAGCGCGCCACGCTCGCCGCCGGCCCAGGGGCTGCCCAGAGGACCAGCACCCAGAAGATCGCCAGCCGGGAGATGGGACCTGGACTCTTGACCCGGGGGGGGATAGTCATAGACGCGTATCGACGGGTGTGGGTCCGACACGCGTATAATCGCCGGAAAACAGGCGTCGTCGCCAGGGGCCGCGGCGTGGAGAATCTGATTATTAGGGAGTCGATCACCGTGAGAATCCCCCGAGGTCTCGTAGCGCTGCTGGCGGCAGCGGCCTGTGCCGCGCCCGTTTCCCTGTCCATGGCCCAGACCGGCGGTTCGGTCGAGGGCCAGGCGGCGGTCCATCTGGTGGAGGCCGAAAAGCACACCGCCGCCGGTGACTACCGGGCGGCGATCATCGAGCTCAAGAACGCGGTGCTCGAGGCGCCCCGCAGCCCCCGGCTCCGGTATCGGTTGGGCAATGTCTATGCGGAGATAGGCGACCTGGGGTCTGCGCAGAAGGAGCTCGAGCGGGCCGTCGATCTGGATCCGGAATGGATCGAGGCCCGGCTTGCGCTGGGGGAGGTCTGGCTTTCCTTGGGCGAGACCGACCGCGTGGTAAACGAGCTGTGGGCGGCCGAGGCCCCGGCGGGTACGCAACGTGCGCAGGTTTACGTTCTGCACGGGCTGGCCCAGCTTGAGGACGGTGACATCGACGCGGCGCGCGAGTCGTTCCGGGCCGCCCTCGAGGAGCATCCCGATGACGGGCCGGCGTATCTGGGCATGGCGAGGGCGGCCCTGGCGGAGGGCGACCTGTCAATGGCGGAGCTCCATCTGGAGAATGCTGAGCAAGGGGTGGGGGCCGAACAGGCGCAGGTTCTCAGGCTCAAGGGCGACCTTGCACTGAATCGCCGGGATTACGGCGCGGCGGAAGAGGCATTCCGCAAGGTCGTCGAGTCCAACCCCCATCGGGCGTGGGCTCGAAGGGACCTGGCGCGCGCCCTGATCGAGCTGGGCAAGCTTGACGAGGCTGACCGCCATCTCGACGAGGTTCTTGAGGCGCGGCCCAAAGACTATGACGCGGTCTTTCTCAAGGGATACAGCGCGTACAGACAGGGTGATTTCGCCTCGGCGCTGGAGCGGATGTCGGCTGTGCTTGCCGTGGCCGACAAGTTCGCGCCCGCACTGTACGTGTCGGGAGCGTCGGCGCTCGCCATTGGGCAGAACGAGCGCGCACGACGGGACCTCGGCCGTTTCATGCAGATGGAGCCCGCGGATCGGCCAGGGCGCCGCCTGTATGCCGAGGCCCTGCTGCGCTTGGGCGATGCATCCGAAGCCTACACCGTCCTGCGGCCGCTCGCCGAGGCGCGCCCCGGCGATCCTGCCGTGCTGGCGTTGCTCGGGACGGCAGCTGTGATGTCCGGGGATGTGGGGGCCGGGCTGGAACACCTCGAGCGGGCCGCTGCGCTGGCGCCCGCGGACGACGGAATGCGCGCCCGGGTCGCTGCCGCCCGGCTCGCCGCCACGGAGCGTGAAGAAGGGCTCAGGGAGCTCGAGCGGCTCATCCAGGAGCAGCCC
>JASFUT010000060.1:0-13478 GCA_050050175.1 Chromatiales bacterium | reverse complement strand
GCCCTCCTCCTCGCTGCCGAACAGCTCCAGGGCGGAATTGCCCTTGGCAATAGAGGAGACGTTGATGTCCACGAACGGCCGGTCACGGCGGGCGCTCTGGCCGTGAAGATAGCGCGCGAAGGTCTCCCGTCCGCTGCCCGGCTCGCCGGTGATGAGCACCCAGGTGTCGTGCTGGGCGATTCGCTTGACCTGCTCGCGCAGGCGCTGGACGGCCGCGCTCTTTCCGATCGGCTCCGGGACATGCTGGACCCGGCGGCGCAGCCCCACGTTCTCGTGCTGCAGCCTGTCCGCCTCGATGGCCCGCTCCACGGTCAGGAGCAGCTTGGCCAGCGAGAGCGGCTTCTCGAGAAAGTCGTAGGCGCCGAGCCGTGTGGCCTCGACCGCGGTCTCCACGGTGCCGTGTCCCGACATCATAATGACCGGGCATGGGAGGCCCTGATCCTCTGACCACTCCTTGAGGAGGCTTATGCCATCCACGTCGGGCATCCAGATGTCGAGCAGCACCAGATCGGGCCGGCGCTCGCGCAGCAGGCGCCTCGCGGCCTCGCCGTTCTCGGCGGCGGCCACGCTGTAGCTCTCGTCCTCCAGGATCTCCTTGACCAGATTGCGGATGTCAGGCTCGTCATCCACGACCAGGATGTAGGGCGCCGTCATGCCTGGGTTCTCCTCGCTCCATCGGCCGCAGCGGACACGCGTGCCGCCTTCTTGTGCTGGTGCTGCATGACCTGGGGCAGGCGGAGCACGACGCACCCGCCGCCGCCCGGGCAGTTATGGGCGGAGATCATCCCGCCGTGCTCCTCGACGATCTTCTTCACGATCGCCAGCCCCAGCCCGGTGCCCTTCGCCTTGGTGGTCACATAGGGCTCGAACAGATGGCTCAGCACTTCGGCGCTGAATCCGGGCCCGTTGTCCTCCACGCGGATCTCCACGAAGCGGCAGTCGCGGTCCTCCCTGACCGCGGTGGCAACCTCGATGCGTCCGCGCTCGACGTCCCCGACCGCTTCCTGGGCATTCTTGACCAGATTGTGCACAACCTGCCTGAGTCGCATGGGATCGGCCTCGATCCGGGCCCCGTGCGCGCCGAGCCGCACCTCGATCCCCGGCCCCGACTCGCCGGGAGAGTAGAGATCCATGATCTCGGAGACCAGGGCATCGATCTCCAGGGGCTCCGCGCGCATACGAGGCGGGCGGGCGTAGTCGGAGAAGGCGTTCACCATCTCCTTCATCGCCTCGACCTGCTGGACGATAGTGTGAGTGGCGCGGTCGAGCACGTCCACCTCCGACTCGGGCAGGCGCGAGAGGTATTTGCGCCTCAGGCGCTCCGCCGCCAGCTGAATGGGTGTGAGCGGATTCTTGATCTCGTGGGCCAGCCGGCGTGCCACCTCGCCCCAGGCGGCGTCGCGCTGGGCCTTTATCAGGGCGGTCACGTCGTCGAAGACCAGGACGTGACCCGCCCCCTGCTCCTCCGGCACAGCCAGCGGCGTGCTCCGGCACAGGAGGACCTGACGGCCGTCGCCGCCGTAGAGGCTGACCTCCTCGCGCCACTCCGAGTCGTTGTCGCGCAGAGCGGTCTCCAGCAGATCGACGAACTGCCGCAGCGACGGAGAGGCCTCGGCGAGCTCGTCGACCGGCCGGTCGAGGTAGGGGCCCAGGCCGACCCGCAGGATTGCCTCGGCCGCTTGATTGGAGATCCGCAGGCGCAGGTCGGCGCTGAACACCATCACCCCGGAAAGCAGTCGGCCCAGCACGGTCTGCAGATACGCGCGCTGGGCCTCCACCTCGCGCTTGCTCCGATCGGCCTCGTCGCGGGCCAGGGCGATGCGCCGGGTCATGGTGTTGAACGAGGCCACCAGGAAGCCGAGCTCGTCGTGGGCGCCCGGCACGGGCAGCTGCTGGCCGTAATCCCCATCGGCCACGGCGCGGGTGCCGGCGGCGATGTCCCGGATCGGGGCGACCAGACGCCGCGCCGAGGAGAACGCCGCCCAGACGGCGGAGAGGAGGGCGAACAGCAGCACCAGCGAGAGGGTCAGCGTGAAGCTGAACTTCAGGGACCCCCGCAGGAACGCCAGCTCCTTGTAGCGCGTGTAGGAGCCCTGCACGCGCTCCGAGAATTCCGTGATCTGGGCGGAGGTGGTGTAGAGGGCCTGGAGCAGCAGGGGACGGCCGTCGGGGTCGGCCACCACCACGCGCACCTGCATGAGCTCCCCGTCGTCGGGCAGGACGAGCCCGACGAAGTTCTCGCCGTTTCGCACCTGCTGGATCACGGTGCTGTGGGGCATGTCGGGGACCAGCTCAGCCGGACTCTCGATGCTGCTGGCTATGACCCCGCCGCTCTTGTTCATCAGGGTCACCTCCTGGGCCCCGTACTCCAGGCGCAGCTCGCCGAGGCTCAGCGCCATGGCCGCTTCGGAGGCGTCGGAGATCCCGGTGAGCATGCGCTCGGTCTGGCGCAGGCGCACGCGCTTGTGGAGATCGAGCGACGCCTGACCGAGGGCCAGGGCGTCCTCCATGGCCTGGTCGATCTGCACGTCGAACCAGCTGTCGATGCCGCGCAGCAGAAACTGCAGCGAGTAGTAATAGACGACGGTCACGGGCAGCACTGAGAGCAGCACGAACATGGCAACCATACGCGCGGTGAGCCGCGAGCCGGGCTCGCGGCGCCGGAACTGGCCGAGCAGCCGGACCAGATTGAAGACGATCAGCACGACCAGGGCGACCAGGCCGAGCACGCTGAACACCAGCAGGGGAATGAACAGACGACTCAGCGTGGCGGAGTTCTGGACGGCGCTGCTCATCAGGTCCAGCGCCACCAGCAGCAGGGCCAGCAGGGCGAAGACCGGCAGAACGCGCCGGGAGAACGCCTTCAGGGCTTCAGGCGCCATGAAGTCCACTCGCTGGAGAGCTTCCACGCACTCGACAGATAGGCCAGGGGGCGCAGAGGGAGCGGGAGGGCCTCTATGTCGAGCTCGGCCTTGAGCGCCACCTCGTATGTCTCGTCCGGCTCCAGCCGGTCGCGCTCGATCAGCGGGAAGTCATCGATCTCACCCAGGGCGCCGAGGGCCGCGTCGCGACTGACGAAATTGCGCCGGGTATCCGAGGCCAGCCCGGTGACCTCGTAGAGACCACTCAGGGCGTGATAGCGGATGACATTGCGCAGGCGGTACTCCGCGGCATCGGACTGCCAGATCCAGGCGTGCTTGCCCCGGACCTGCAGATGCACCTCCATGGTGAGCGGCACGCCGTTGTCCAGGGCCTCGATGGCCGTGTCGCTGAGCCGGTAGTCGATCTCGGCGTCCAGCAGGTAGACTCCGTCCTGGAGGTGCGTCGAGGCCTCCTCCACCAGAAACTCCTCAGCGCGCACGCACGGGCTCCGTGCCAGGAGCACCGCTGCGAGGAGTGCACCCAGCGCTGCGGACGTCAGTGGTGCGCGGGTCGGCTGTGTCAAAGGTCAGACCTTCTCCAGACGGGCGTAGTAGAAACCGTCCACGTCCCCCTCGCCCGGCAGCATCTGACGACCCACCGGGCGCGGGTGTCCCCATGACGCCACAATCGGACGCTCGCGGGCATCCGCGGTGGCATTGAGAAACCCCGCCACCTGCCTGTCGTTCTCCTCGGGCAGGATCGAGCAGGTCGCATACAACAGCATACCCCCCTGTCGCAACAGCGGCCACACGGCGCCGATCATGCGCGCCTGCCCCGCGGCGAGGGAGGCGAGATCGCGTTCCCTGCGCAGGAGCTTTATGTCCGGGTGACGGCGGATCACGCCGGTCGCCGAGCAGGGCACATCGAGGAGTATGCGGTCATAGGGCTGCGCAGCCCACGGCCCCGACGGCCGGGCGGCATCGCCGACATGGAGCTGCGCGTCCAGACCGAGCCGTTTGAGGTTGTCACGCACCCGGGCCAGGCGCGCCTCGTCCACGTCCACGGCGACCAGACGCTCCAGCGCCGGCTGGCACTCCAGGATGTGGCAGGTCTTGCCGCCAGGCGCGGCGCACGCGTCCAGCACCCGGTGCCCGGGGCGGACGTCCAGCAGAGGTGCGGCGATCTGCGCGCCCCCGTCCTGCACGGAGACGCGGCCCTCCCTGAATCCGGGCAGCCGCTCAACGGGCAGCGGCACGTCGAGTCGCACCGCCGTCTCCGAGACGTCGAGACGCCGCGCGGCGATCCCCGCCGCGGCGAGCTGGGCGCAGTAATCCGAGGGATCGGCCTCGAGCCGGTTGACCCGCAGCGTCATGGGCGGCCGCTGGTTGCCCGCCTCCAGCAGCGCCTCCCAGCGCTCGGGCCAGGCCTCGCGCAGACGCTCGATCAGCCACCGGGGGTGTGCGTACCGGCCCTCCGGATCGCGGGCCACCTGCTCGAGCAGCGCCTCGCGATCGCGCTGCACGCGGCGCAGGACGCCGTTCACCAGCCCAGTGGCCCAGGGCCTGCCGAGCCGCCGCGCCGCCTCCACCGTTTCGCTCACCGCCGCGTGGGGGGGAAGGTCCGTATAGAGGAGCTGGTACAGGCCCACGAGGAGCAGGGCGCCGACCTCCCCCTCGCGGGCCTTGAGCGGTCGGCTGAGCACCGCGCGACGCAGCAGCGCGAGACGCGGATACCAGCGCGCCACGCCGAAGGCGAGCTCCTGAGTCAGGGGACGCTCCGACTCGCCGAGCAGCGGCAGGCGCTCGGCCAGGGCGTCCGACAGAGAACGACCGCCGACGACCTGGTGGATGATCTGGGCGGCTCCGACCCGGGCCCCGTGGGGGGCGGGGCGGCGGTCAGCCAAACACCACCCCCGTGAGGTCGTGGGCATTGAGGAAATCCGCCGCGGCCATGGCGCGCTTACCCGGCGCCTGCAGCTCGACGATCCGCACAGCGCCCTCGCCGGCGGCGCAGTCGATTCCATCACGCGAGCAGCCGATCACCGTCCCGGGCGTGGCCGTCACCGACCCCGCCAGGGGCTCGGCGCGCCATATCCGCAGGGTGCGGCCCCCCCAGTCGGTGCAGGCGACCGGCCATGGATTGAAGGCCCGCACCTGCCGGTCGATCTGCACTGCCGGAAGGGCCCAGTCGATCCATGCCTCTTCCTTGCTCAGCTTGGTCGCGTAGGTCGCCAGCTCATCGTCCTGCGGTCGCGCCGAGAGGCTGCCGTCGGCGATTCCGGGAAGCGCGTCGGTGAGCGCCCGGGCGCCGAGCTCCGAGAGGCGGTCGTGGAGATCGCCCGCCGTGTCCCGCGGACCGATGGGACAGGACCGCTCGAGCAGCACGGGGCCCGTATCCAGCCCCGCCTCCATCTGCATGATGGACACCCCCGACTCGGGATCGCCGGCCAGGATGGCGCGCTGGATCGGCGCGGCGCCGCGCCAGCGCGGGAGGAGGGACGCGTGCACGTTCACGCAGCCCAGCCGCGGTGCGCCCAGGACCCGGCGAGGCAGCAGCAGCCCGTAGGCGGCCACCACCATGAGGTCGGCACCCAGGGCCTCCAGATCCGAGCAGTCCGCGGCCGGCTTCAGGCTGGTCGGCTGCCTCACCTCGATGCCGTGGTCCTGGGCGAGGCGCTTGACCGGGCTCGGCGCGAGCTTTCGTCCGCGCCCGGCGGGACGGTCGGGCTGGGTGTACACCGCCAGGACCCGATGCGCACTGCCAATCAAAGCCCGGAGCGAAGGGACGGCGAAGTCCGGCGTGCCGGCAAATACGATATCGAGCTCGTCGGCCATTGACTGTCCTGCAGCGGGCGCCGATTGAGAAGAGTGGGAACCGGATCGCAGTTCGCGGCTGGCGCGACCGCCGATAATCCGGCCAAAGACTAAATAGCGCGGCGCCTGGCCGACTCCGAGCCGGGCGAGGCTTGGCGGCTTTCCTTCTCCAGCTTCTTGCGTATGCGCTGCCGCTTGAGGCTGGACAGGTAGTCGACGAAGAGCTTGCCGTCCAGATGATCGATCTCGTGCTGGATACATACCGCGAGCAGCCCTTCGGCCGAGCGCTCGAACAGGTTTCCGTCGCGGTCCAGGGCACGGTAGCGGACGCGCTCCGCCCGGTTGACGGTCTCGTAGTACCCGGGAACGGACAGGCAGCCCTCGTCCATCTGCTCCTCGCCCTCACGCTCGAGGATCTCCGGATTCACGAGGCACAGCGGGTCGGTGCGGTCGTCGGAGACATCGATTACGATGACGCGCTTGTGGACATTGACCTGAGTGGCCGCCAGGCCGATCCCCGGGGCGTCGTACA
Source organism: Chromatiales bacterium (assembly GCA_050050175.1). Lineage (GTDB taxonomy): Bacteria > Pseudomonadota > Gammaproteobacteria > Chromatiales > Chromatiaceae > CAVQCX01. Next base: position 7,271 of record JASFUT010000060.1, on the reverse strand, counting down.
TGGTCTCGAGCATGTCGTCCAGGAGAGTCCTGACGCCGTCGTCGACCTCGGAGACCGGCTCAGCCTTGGTTCGCAGGCGCGGGTCCGGATAGTGCAGGATGTCGAGTATGGCCATCGGCTGTTCCGAAATTCTATAGCACAAGCACAAGACAATACGCTAAAGTTATGATCATACAGGATTCTATGCCGCCTTGGCGACTTGAGAACCTGTGTTTATCGGCTAAACTCCAGCCTATCTTCACCCAAAGGGGCCGTCATGCGAAAGTCTAGCCAGAAGCTCGCCGGATTTCTCTTCGGACTGTTGATATCGTGTGTAGTTTCCGCCGCGGAGCCCGTAGAGCTGAATCCGGCGCACCCGGAGCGTTACACGGTGGTCAAGGGCGACACCCTTTGGGACATCGCCGGCCGTTTCCTGCGCGAGCCCTGGCTCTGGCCCGAGGTCTGGCAGGTCAATCCTCAGATCCGCAATCCTCACCTGATCTACCCGGGCGATGTCATCTCCCTGACCTACGAGGACGGGCGCCCGCTGCTGTCGCTGGTGCGCGGAACCCGTGACGTAAAGCTCTCGCCGCAGGTGCGCTCGACGCCCCTGGACGCCGCCATACCGGCGATTCCGATCGACGCCATCCGCCAGTTCCTCAGCCACCCCTACGTGGTCGGCGAGGGCGAGCTGGAGCAGGCCCCGTATGTCGTCGCCCACGCCGGAGAGCACATCATCGGCGGTGCCGGAAACCGCATCTATGTGCGCGCGATCGAGAGCGAGGACCGGCAGCGATTCGATATCGTCCGGCCGGGGGGGGCCTACAAGGACGCCGACACGGGCGAGATACTCGGATACGAGGCCCTGTACATCGGCGACGCGTCCCTCCAGTCCACGGGGGACCCGGCGACCCTCGGCCTGGTGCACACCCAGCAGGAGACGCGCGAGGGCGACCGGCTCGTACCCTCGGTGGCAGACAAGCCGCTGACCACCTTCTACCCCAAGGCGCCGGACCAGTCGATCGACGGCTCGATCATCGGCGTGCTCGGCGGCGTGACCCAGATCGGGCAGTACCAGGTCGTGGTGCTCGACCGCGGCGAGCGCGACGGCCTGATGCCGGGCGACGTGATGGCCATCGACAGCCTGGGCGAGACCATCTCCGACGACGTGAGTCCCGAGCGCTGGGACAAGGTCAAGCTGCCCAACGAGCAGGCGGGCCACCTCATGGTGTTCCGGACCTTTCCCCGGGTGAGCTTCGCGCTGGTAATGGACGCCACGCGGGCCATCCACGTCCTGGACCGGGTCCGCAACCCCTGAGCCCTGGCCGGGGCGCCGCGCGACTGGCGCCGCCGGCCCCCCGCTCATGGATGAAGCCGACCGCCGCGACCCGGAGCGACTGCGCGCCTGGCTGGCCCTGCTGCACGCCCGCGGGACAGGCAGCGTTGCCATCAAGGGCCTGATCGAACAGGGCTTGCGGCCCGCCGACCTGGCCCGGCTCTCCCAGTCCGAGCTCCATGCTCTTGGAATCACCCCCGAAGCCGCGCGCTATCTGCGCTCCGGGGACTGGCCCGAGGCCGAGCCGGGCCTGGCCTGGCTCGGGGCCGACGCGGACCGCCATCTGCTGACCCTCGACGACGACCGCTATCCTGCCCAGCTCAGGGAGATTGCCGATCCGCCCCCGCTCCTGTTCGTCCAGGGGGACTGGCGGACCCTCCACGACCCACAGGTCGCAGTGGTCGGGTCCCGCAATCCCACCGTGGACGGGCGCGCCAATGCGCGCGGATTCGCGGCCTACCTGTCGAGGGCGGGACTCGCCGTGACCAGCGGGCTCGCCACGGGGATCGACGCCGCCGCGCATCGCGGGGCCCTGGACGCGGGCGGGCCCACCATCGCCGTCCTCGGGACCGGAGCGGACCGGGTCTACCCGGCACAGCACCGGGAGCTGGCGCACGCCATTGCCGCCGGCGGCGCCCTGGTGGCCGAGCTGCCACCGGGCACCAGCGTCCGTGCGGCGCATTTCCCCAGGCGCAACCGCATCATCAGCGGCCTCAGTCTGGGCGTGCTCGTGGTCGAGGCCACCATCCGGAGCGGGTCGCTGATCACCGCCCGGCTCGCCGGCGAGCACGGCAGAGAGGTGTTCGCCATTCCGGGGTCGATCCACAATCCGCTGGCCCGGGGATGCCATGCCCTGATCCGCCAGGGCGCAAAGCTCGTGGAGGAGGCCGGAGACGTTCTCGCGGAGCTGGCGCCGCTGCTCGGCGCCGGCCAATACCCGGCGGAGGAGCAGCCCACGGCTGCCGCCCGGGAGCTCCCGCCGGACGCGCTGGACGACGACTATCGCAGCCTCCTGGAGAGCCTGGGATTCGACCCTCAACCCGTGGACGTGCTCGTGGAGCGGACCGGCCTCCCGGCGGAGACGGTCGCCTCCATGCTGCTTTTGCTCGAGATGCAGGGTCATGTATCATCGGCCCCCGGCGGGCGCTTTGCGCGCTCCAGCCACTCCTGACGGGGCAGAAGGGACCGCCCCCTGGCCCCTCGCAGCGTCCGGCGCCGCCGGAGACGGGTGACTTCCAGATGAACGAGACCATGGTAGACGTCCTGATCTACCTCTATGAGAACTACATGGACGGGGAGGCGAGCCCGCCCCCCGACCAGGTCGATCTCAAGGAGGAGCTGGCCATGGCGGGCTTCCCCAGCATCGAGGTGGACAAGGCGTTTCACTGGCTCGACGAGCTCGCCATGCGCCAGGGTGAGAGCGATCCCCCCCGTCATACCCCGCAGTCCCATCGCGTCTTCAACGCAGACGAGGTGCTCAGGCTCGACACCGGATCCCGGGGTCTACTGATGTTCCTGGAGCAGAACGACATCCTGGACGACACGAGCCGGGAGCTGGTCATCGACCGCGCGCTGGCCCTCGACGCGGCCGTCGTGGGCGAGGAAGAGCTGAAGTGGATCGTGCTGCTGGTGCTCATGAACCAGCCGGGGCGGGAGATCGCCTTCGCCCAGATGGAAGACATGGTCTACAATCCGGACCCCGTCTACCTTCATTAGACCCGCCCGCCGGCAGCCGGTCTGCGGCCGCGGTCCCCCGGACCCGGCGCCCGGACTGACCGGGAGGCGGGTGCGAACTATTCCCGCCGGCCCGGAGTCGAACCGCACGTCATGAATCTGGTAATCGTCGAATCCCCGGCCAAGGCCAAGACCATCAAGAAGTACCTGGGCAAGGACTTCGAGGTCCTGGCCTCGTATGGGCACGTGCGCGACCTGGTGCCCAAAGAGGGCGCGGTAGTGCCCGAGCAGGACTTCGAGATGCACTACCAGCCGATCGACAAGAACGAGCGCCACGTATCGGCCATCGCCAAGACCCTGAAGAAGTCCGACGCGCTCTATCTGGCCACGGACCCCGACCGCGAAGGCGAGGCGATCTCCTGGCACCTGCTCAAGCTGCTCGAGCAGCGCAGGCTGGTGAAGGACAAGCCGGTGCACCGGGTGGTGTTCAATGAGATCACCAAGAAGGCGGTCCAGGACGCCGTCGCCCATCCCCGCCAGATCTCCGAGGACCTGGTCAACGCCCAGCAGGCCCGCCGGGCCCTGGACTACCTGGTGGGCTTCAACCTCTCACCGCTGCTCTGGCGGCTGGTCCGCCGCGGGCTGTCCGCCGGGCGGGTGCAGAGCCCCGCGCTGCGCCTCATCGTCGAGCGCGAGCAGGAGATAGATGCCTTCGAGCAGCGCGAGTACTGGACCGTCGAGGCCGACGCGCAGAAGGAGGACAAGGCCTTTGTCGCCCGGTTGACCCACTTCGAGGGCGAGAAGCTCGAGCAGTTCAGCATCACGGGCGCCGAGCGGGCCGGCGAGATCGAGAAGGGCCTGGAGGCGGCGGCCCGGGGCTTCCTCAGGGTCGAAAAGGTCGAGAAGAAGCAGCGCCGGCGCAATCCGGCCCCGCCCTTCATCACCTCGACGCTCCAGCAGGAGGCGGCGCGCAAGCTGGGCTTCACTGCCCAGCGCACCATGCGCACCGCCCAGCAGCTCTACGAAGGGGTGGACATCGGCGGCGGGGCCGTGGGCCTGATCAGCTACATGCGCACCGACTCGGTCAATCTGGCCCACGAGGCGCTGGACGAGATCCGTGCGCTCATCCGCGAGCGCTTCGGTGACCACGCTTGCCCCGACAAGCCCCGCTTCTACAAGACCAAGGCCAAGAACGCCCAGGAGGCCCACGAGGCGATCCGGCCCACCTCCGTCCAGCGGGCCCCGGAGGCTATAAAGGCCCACCTGACCCGGGATCAGCTGCGCCTCTACGAGCTGATCTGGAAACGCACGGTGGCCTGCCAGATGGTCCATGCGACCATCGACACGGTGTCCGCCGATCTCGGCTGCGGGGAGGGCAACCGGTTCCGTGCCACGGGAAGCACCATCCGTGATCCGGGCTTCATCGCCGTGTATCAGGAGGGCCGGGACGACGTCAAAGAGGGCGAGGACGAGGACGAGAAACGCCTCCCGCCGCTGAGCGAGGGCGAGCGGGTCGAGCTGCGCGCCATCCGGCCCGAGCAGCACTTCACCGAGCCTCCGCCGCGCTACACCGAGGCGAGCCTGGTCAAGGCCCTGGAGGAGTTCGGGATCGGCAGGCCCTCGACCTACGCCAGTATCATCTCCACCCTCCAGGACCGCGAATACGTGCGCCTGGAGAAGAAGCGTTTCTTCCCCACGGACGTGGGTCGGGTGGTGAACCGCTTCCTGACCGAATACTTCAAGCGGTACGTCGACTACGACTTCACCGCCCGTCTTGAGGACGAGCTGGACGCTGTCTCACGCGGCGAGGAGGACTGGAAGCCGCTGTTGGAGCAGTTCTGGCGCCCGTTCAAGGAGCGCATCGATCACACCCAGGAGAACGTGCGGCGCAGCGACGTCACCCACGAGGCCCTGGACGAGGCCTGTCCGGAGTGCGGCAGCCCCTTGTCCATCCGGCTGGGACGCCACGGACGCTTTATCGGGTGCACCAACTACCCGGAGTGCAAGTACACCCGCGACCTCAGCGAAGGCCGGGAGGAGAAGGCGGAGCCCCAGGTGGTGGAGGGGCGCTCCTGCCCGAAGTGCGGCTCACCGCTGGTGGTCAAGGAAGGCCGCTACGGCAAGTTCGCCGGCTGCAGCGCCTATCCGGAGTGCAGGCACATCGAGCCCCTGGAGAGACCCGTCGACACCGGCGTGACCTGCCCCAAGTGCAGCGCCGGCACGCTGATGCAGCGCAAGTCCCGGCGGGGCAAGGTGTTCTACTCCTGCTCGACCTACCCCGAGTGCGACTACGCGGTGTGGAACGAGCCCCTTGCTGAGCCCTGCCCCCGTTGCGGCTGGCCCGTCCTGACGCTCAAGACCACGAAGCGCCGGGGGACCCAGAAGGTGTGTCCGCAGCCGGAGTGCTCCTACGCCGAGGACAGCGAGGAGCCGGAGCAGGCCCGCAAGGAGGCCGGCTGAACGGCGTCGGCCTCGCGTCGACGGGTGTGTCGGGTGTCGTGCCCCATGGCCCCTGAGGACCCTCCGGCAGATTCCTGGCGGCTGCGCAACGCCGCCCGCCGGCTGCGGGAGGGCGCGATCCTGGCCTATCCCACCGAGGGCGTCTACGGGCTGGGCTGCGACCCCCTGAACCGGGCCGCCGTCGAGCGCATCCTCGTGCTGAAGCAACGCCCGGCGGCCAGCGGCCTCATACTGGTAGCCGCCGACTTCTTCCAGCTCGAGCCCTTCGTACGGGCCCTGGGGACGGCGCGCATGCGTGAGATCGAGGCGAGCTGGCCGGGGCCCCACACCTGGCTGCTGCCCGCGGCGCACGGGGTGCCGCCCTGGCTGCGCGGTGAGCACACGACGCTGGCGGTGCGCGTGACGGCCCACCCCCTGGCGGCGGCCCTCTGCCGGGCCTTCGGCGGGCCCCTGGTCTCCACCAGCGCGAACCGCAGCGGCCGGGCGCCAGCGCTGTGCCCCCTGCAGGTGAGACTGCGCTGCCCCGGGGTGGACCTGGTGATCCACGGCCCGCTGGGGGGGCGACCGGGACCCAGCGTGATCCAGGACGGAGCGACCGGCCGGTTGATCCGGGCCTGAAGCCCCCGCGCGGCGTCCCCCCCTGGCCCTTCGGGCCGCCGGGGGCGGGTGCGTCCTCGAGCCGAACCGTTTAACCTTCCGCGGGTCCGGGTCCACTTCAACAGCGAGGCATCCCATGACCGACATGCCCGACGCGGAGGCCGTCAGGTCCTACCTGCTCGATCTGCAGGAGCGCATCTGCGCGGCCATCGAGGCCGAGGACGGCGGAGAGCCCTTCCGGGAGGACGCCTGGGAGCGCCCGGGAGGAGGAGGCGGCCGCACCCGGGTCCTGGAGGAGGGGGCGGTGTTCGAGAAGGCGGGCATTAACTTCTCGCACGTCCACGGCGAGGCGCTCCCGGCCTCGGCCACCGCACAGCGACCGGAGCTGGCCGGACGGGGATTCCAGGCCATGGGGGTCTCTCTCGTCATCCACCCGCGCAATCCCTATGTCCCCACGTCCCACGCCAACGTACGCTTCTTCGTCGCCGAGAAGCCGGGCGCCGACCCGGTCTGGTGGTTCGGCGGTGGATTCGACCTCACCCCCTATTACGGGTTCGAGGACGACGCACGACACTGGCACCGCGTCGCGAGGGACGCCTGCCGGCCGTTCGGCGAAGCCGTCTATCCCCGATTCAAGCGCTGGTGTGACGAGTACTTCCACCTCAGGCACCGCGACGAGCCCCGCGGCATCGGCGGACTGTTCTTCGACGACCTCAACGAGTGGGGCTTCGAGCGCTGCTTCGCCTTCATGCGCAGTGTGGGCGATCACTACCTTCCCGCCTACACCCCCATCGTGGCGCGGCGCAAGGCGGAGGCCTACGGCGAGCGTCAGCGGGACTTCCAGGCCTACCGGCGGGGACGCTACGTAGAGTTCAACCTGGTCTACGACCGCGGCACGCTGTTCGGGCTGCAGTCCGGAGGCCGCACCGAGTCCATCCTCATGTCCCTGCCGCCGCTGGTCCGCTGGCGCTACGACTGGCGCCCGGAGCCGGGCACCCCGGAGGCGAGCCTGTACACGGACTTCCTCCGCCCCCGGGACTGGCTGGCGGAATGATCCCGGGCGGCTGACCGCCGCAACACCGGGGATCTCCGACAACTCGGGTGGACCCTCGGCTGCGGGCGCCGGATCGAGGTCTCTCGCAGCGCCGCCCGAGCGCCGGCCCGTCCGTCTCCGGGCCTCAGGCGTTGGAGCCGTCCCCCGCCTCGCCCTCGGCCTCCTCGCCGC
>JASFUT010000059.1:0-13491 GCA_050050175.1 Chromatiales bacterium | reverse complement strand
GACGTCGACCGGTTCCTGGCCGACGCACGCCCCGGGCGCGTCGAGCGCCCGAAGGCCCTGATCGCACCCCACGCGGGCTACGTGTACTCCGGGCCCGTCGCGGCCCAGGCGTACGCCCAGCTGGCCTCGGAGCGCGCGGTCGTGGAGCGCGTGGTGATCCTCGCGCCCGCCCACCGCTATCCGTTCCGCGGCCTCGCCCGCTCCACGGCCGAGGCGTTCCGGACACCGCTCGGGGAGGTGCCCGTGGACGCCGCCGCCCTGCGTAGCCTGGACGACCTGCCCCAGGTCCACGAGCTCGATGCCGCCTTCGAGGGGGAGCACAGCCTGGAGGTCCACCTGCCCTTTCTCCAGGCCACGCTGGAACGCTTCGAGATCGTGCCGCTCCTGGTCGGCAACGCCTCCGGGGCGGAGGTGGCGGAAGTGCTGGAACGGCTCTGGGGCGGCGAGGAGACGCTGATCGTCGTCAGCTCGGATCTCAGCCACTACCTGGACTACGACTCCGCCCGAGAGCTGGACGCCGAGACCACGCGGGCCATCGAGGCGCTCGAGCCGGACGCACTGGGCTTCGACAATGCCTGCGGGCGGGTCCCGGTGAGCGGGCTGCTGCTCGCCGCCCGGCGCCATCGACTGCGGCCCACCACGCTGGACCTGCGCAACTCCGGAGACACCGCCGGTCCTCGGAGCCAGGTGGTGGGCTACGGGGCCTATGCCTTCCGCTGACGACCCCGCGGTGCTCCTCGGACCGGAGCAGAGGGTTACTCTGCTCTCGGTGGCGCGGGAGTCCATAGCGCACGGCATCGAGCGCGGACGTCCCCTCCCGGTCGAGCGGGCGGCGTTCGATCCGGTGCTGCGCGAGCGCCGGGCGAGCTTCGTCACGCTGCAACAGGGTGGGAAGCTGCGGGGGTGCATCGGGCACCTGGAGGCGCGGCAGCCGCTGGTGGCGGACGTGGCGGAGAACGCCTTCTCCGCCGCCTTCCGCGATCCCCGCTTTCAGCCGGTCGGTGCGGCCGAGGTGGACGCGCTGGAGGTCCATATCTCCGTGCTCGGCTCGCCCGTTCCCCTGGAGTTCCGCTCCGAGGACGAGCTGGTCGCCCAGCTCCGCCCGGGCGTTGACGGGCTCATTCTCGAGGACGGCCCCTACCGCGGGACCTTCCTGCCGTCCGTCTGGGAGTCCCTGCCCCACCCCCGGGTCTTTCTAGCGCATCTCAAGACCAAGGCGGGCCTGCCCGCGGGTTACTGGTCGGACAGCCTGCGGGTCCTGCGTTATCGTACCGAGTCCTTCTCCTGACCGCCTCCGGCGTCGCCGTTGCGGTTGACACGCCATCGGGGGCGGCTTAGAAAGGTCCCTGGCCAAAACCCAAGAGTCTGATTCTTGAACGAAATCCATCTCGGTGCGCTGATCGGCGCACTGGTCCTGCTGATAGCCTTCTCGGCCTTCTTCTCCGGCTCCGAGACCGCCCTGATGGCCCTCAACCGCTATCGCCTCAAGCACCTGGTGGACCAGGGACACCGGGCGGCCGGGCTGACCCACAAGCTGCTCAAGCGGACCGACCGTCTGATCGGCCTGATCCTGCTGGGCAACAACGCGGTGAACATCTTCGCCTCGTCCCTGGCCACCGTGATCGCCATCCGGGTCTGGGGCGATACCGCGATCACCTGGGCCTGGATCCCGCTGACCCTCATCGTGCTGATCTTCGCGGAGGTGACCCCGAAGACCCTTGCCGCCATGCACCCCGAGCGCGTCGCCTTCCCCTCCGCCTGGGTCTACACGCCCCTGCTCAAGGTCACCTACCCCGTGGTCTGGGCGGTCAACGCCCTGGCGAACAACATTCTCAAGCTCTTCGGGGTCTTCCCCGAGGACGAGGAGAGCGCCACCCACGCGCTCAGCAAGGAGGAGCTTCGGACCGTGCTACACGAGGCGGGCGCCATGATCCCGAAGCGGCACAAGCGCATGCTGCTCGGGATCCTCGACCTGGAGCGCATGAAGGTGGAGGACATCATGGTGCCCCGCAACGAGATCGTGGGCATCAACCTGGAGGACTCGATGGACGACATCGTCCGCCAGTTCCAGGACAGCTTCTACACGCGGCTGCCGGTCTTCGACGGGAGCATCGACAAGGTCGTCGGCATCATGCACGGACGCCGCGCCATGCAGACGCTGATGGCCGGCACCCTGACCAAGGAGGTGATCCGCTCCATCTGCCGGCCGCCGTACTTCATCCCGGAGGGCACGCCGCTCAACGTCCAGCTGCTCAACTTCCAGCGCGAGAGGCGCCAGATCGGCCTGGTCGTGGACGAGTACGGGGACATCCAGGGGCTGGTGACCCTGCCCGACCTGCTCGAGGAGATCGTGGGGGAGTTCACCACGGACCCCGGAGAGGCGAGCCCGGACGTCACCCCCCAGGGCGACGGCAGCTACCTGGTCGACGGCGGCACCCTGGTGCGCGAGCTGGTCAGAGGGATGCACTGGCATCTGCCCACTGACGGACCGAAGACCCTCAACGGCCTCATCATCGAGTACCTGGAGACCATTCCTGAGCCCGGCACCAGCCTCAGGCTGCACGGCTACCCGATGGAGATCCTCCAGATCAAGGGCAACGCGGTGAAGACGGTGCGCATCCACGCCAACCTCTACCGCCCGCCATCCGACGACGGCGAGGACTGAACACGCCCGGGGTCAGGCGAGCGCCTCCAGGGCCTCCGCCACCCGCTCGACCGCTATGACCTCCAGTCCTCCCTCGGGGCGCCTCTTCGGCGCATTCGCCCTGGGCACTATGGCGCGGGCGAAGCCGTGCTTGGCGATCTCCCGCAGGCGATCCGGACCATTCGGAACCGGGCGCACCTCTCCGGCCAGGCCCACCTCTCCGAACGCCGCCAGGTCGCCGGGCAGGGCCCGGTCCCTGTAGCTGGAGAGCACCGCCAGCATGAGCGGCAGGTCAGCCGCCGTCTCCGTGACCCGCACCCCGCCCACCACGTTGACGTAGACGTCCTGGTCGGACATGGCCACCCCCCCGTGACGGTGCAGCACGGCGAGGAGCATGGCGAGTCGATTCTGCTCCAGGCCCAGGGCCACGCGGCGGGGGCTGGCCAGCTGGCTGTCGTCCACCAGGGCCTGGACCTCCACGAGCAGCGGCCGACTGCCCTCCCAGGTGACCAGGATGGCGCTGCCGGGCACGCCGCCTCGGTGGCCGGACAGGAAGATGGCCGAGGGATTGCTGACCTCCCGCAGCCCCCGGTCCGTCATCCCGAATACGCCGAGCTCGTTGACCGCGCCGAATCGGTTCTTGATGGCACGCACGAGGCGGAAGCGTGATCCCGACTCGCCCTCGAAGTAGAGAACCGTGTCGACCATGTGCTCCAGCACCCGCGGGCCGGCCAGGGCGCCTTCCTTGGTCACGTGCCCGACCAGGAACAACGCGGTACCGCTCTGCTTGGCGAAGCGCACCAGCTGGGCCGCGCTCTCGCGGACCTGGGCCACGGAGCCCGGCGCGGACTGCAGCAGCTCGGTGAAGAGCGTCTGGATCGAGTCGATCACCATCACCGCCGGGCCCTCGTCCGCCGCGGCGGCCAGGATGCGCTCCACCGCGGTCTCGGCCAGGATCAGCAGGTCGTCCCCGTCCAGCCCTAGACGCCGGGCGCGCAGGCTCACCTGCTGGGGGGACTCCTCGCCGGTGACGTAAAGGCAGCGCACCTCCCTGGACAGTCGCAGCAGGGTCTGCAGCAGCAGGGTGGATTTGCCCACCCCGGGATCACCCCCGATGAGGACCACCGACCCGCGCACCAGGCCACCGCCGAGCACCCGGTCGAGCTCGCCGATGCCGACGGCCGTCTTTTGCTCGCCCGCCGCCTGCACGGCGGACAGGCGCTGCACGGCCCCGGCGACCGAGTCGCCGGCATAGCCCCCGAACCCCGGGCGGCGCGGGGCAGCGGGTGCGTCCAGGGCTTCCTCCAGGGTGTTCCAGGCATCGCAGTCCGGGCACTGCCCCGCCCACTTGAGCTGCCGGGAGCCGCAGCCGGAGCAGACGTAGACCCGCTTGTCCCCGCGCCGCCCGGCCGGTCTGCTCATACCGGGGCCTCCGCGCGGACCGCCGCCTCGCCCGCCTCGACATGCTCGACCCGCGCCGTCACCCCGCACAGCAGCTCGTAGGCGATGGTCCCCGCCCGCTCGGCCACCTCCTCCGCGGCCAACCCCTGGCCCCAGAGGACCACCGGGTCCCCCACGCGGGCGTCGGGACAGGCGCGGAGATCCAGGCTGATCATATCCATGGAGACCCGTCCCACCAGCGCGACCCTCCGTCCGTTGACGAGCGCCGGCGTTCCCGTAGGGGCGTGCCGCGGATAGCCGTCTCCGTAGCCGATGGCCGCCACCCCGACGGGCATGGCCTCGGGACAGGTCCAGGTGCCGCCGTAGCCGATGGCGTCGCCCGCCTGGCATCGGTGGACGGCGATCAGGTGGCTGGTCAGGGTCATGGCGGGGCGCAGCCCCCAGTCGGCGGCACGACCGCCGATCATGGGTGAGATGCCGTAGAGCATGACGCCGGGGCGTACCCAGTCGGCGTGGGTCGCAGGCCAGGCCAGCACGCCTGCCGAGTTGGCGGCACTGAGCTCGCCGCCGACCCGGGCTCCGAGGTCCCGCAGCCGGGTCATCTGCGCCTCGGTCAGGGGATCGACGGCGTCGTCGGCATTGGCCAGGTGGGTCATCAGGCCGGCCACTTCGGCGACACACTGGCAGGCCCCCAGCGCCCGATGGGCCGCCTCCGCCCGCTCCCACCGGAAGCCGATCCGGTGCATCCCGGTGTCCACCTTCAGCCAGCAGCGAAGCGGTCGGGAAAGCCGCTGCGTGCCCAGCAGCCGGATCTGCTCCTCGGCGTGGATCACCAGCTCGAGGCGGTGCTCGGAGGCCGCGCGCAGCTCCTCCGGGTCGAAGCCGCCCTCCAGGACCACCAGCGGGCGATCCACCCCCGCCCGGCGCAGGGCCAGGGCCTCGCCCAGCCGGGCTACCGCCAGGGCGTCCGCGCCCCCGAGGACCCGGGCGACGCGCACCAGCCCGTGGCCGTAGGCATCGGCCTTGACGACGGCCATGACCCGGCTCGAGGGGGCACTGGCACGCGCGCGCTGGAGATTGTGCTGGATGGCCGGAAGGTCGAGGAGCGCCCGGGGACCTAAGCCCATCAATAGCCGTCCCCGTAGACGTCGTCGATGAAGTTCTCGAACTTGGTGTACTGACCCAGGAACGCCATCCTGACCGTGCCGGTGGGACCGTTGCGCTGCTTGCCGACGATGATCTCGGCCATGCCCTTGTCGGGGCTGTCCTCGTTGTAGACCTCGTCGCGATAGATGAACACCACCAGATCCGCGTCCTGCTCGATGCTCCCGGACTCGCGCAGATCGGACATGACGGGACGCTTGTTGGGGCGCTGCTCGAGGTTGCGGTTGAGCTGGGAGAGGGCGATGACGGGGACGTCCAGCTCCTTGGCGAGGGACTTGAGGCTGCGCGAGATCAGGGAGATCTCGTTGGTGCGGTTCTCCGCGGCGCCGGGGGCCTGCATGAGCTGGAGGTAGTCGATCACCACCAGGCCAAGGTCACCGAGCTCGCGCTTGAGGCGGCGCGCCCGGGCCCGCAGCTCGGTGGGAGTCAGCGCCGGGGTGTCGTCGATGTGCAGCGGCGCCTCCGAGAGCATGGACACCGCCGAGGTCAGCCGCGGCCACTCGTCCTCTTCCAGCCGCCCCGTGCGCACCCGATGCTGATCGATGCGCCCGAGGGACGACATCATGCGCATGGCGAGCGCCTCGCCCGGCATTTCCATGCTGAACACGGCCACGGGCCTTCGTACCTGGATGGCCACGTTCTCGGCGACGTTCATGGCGAAGGAGGTCTTCCCCATGGACGGCCGCCCGGCGACGATGATCAGGTCGGAGCGCTGCAGGCCGGAGGTCTTTCCGTCGAAGTCGGTGAAGCCGGTGCTGAGTCCGGTGATCGGATCCTCCTGCTCGAAGAGGGTCTCGATCCGGTCCACCGCCTGGGTGAGCAGGGTGCGGATGGGCTGAAAGCCGTCCCCCCCGCGGGAGCGCTGCTCGGCGATCTCGAACACCATGCGCTCGGCTTCGTCCAGGAGCTCGACGCTGGTTCGGCCTTCGGGATTGAACGCGCGGTCTGCGATTCCGGTGCCCACGCGGATCATCTGCCGGACCACCGAGTGCTCGCGCACGATGTCGGCATAGGCACGGATGTTGGCCGCGCTCGGCGTGTCCTTCGCCAGGGTGCCGAGGTAGGCCAGCCCACCCGCATCCTCGAGCTCGCCGCGGCGCTCCAGCTCCTCGGAGAGGGTGACGACGTCGAACGGCTGGCTGCGATCCGCCAGCGCCGCCACCGCACGGAAGATGAGCTGATGCTCGCGGCGGTAGAAGTCCCCCTCGCCCACCCGGTCGGCCACCTGGTCCCAGGCACTGTTGTCCAGCATCAGGCCGCCCAGAACGGACTGCTCGCCCTGGATGGAATGCGGCGGCACGCGAAGGGCGTCGGCTTGGGACGCCTTGGAGCTGGCTAGGGCCGGGGAAACCGTCTCGGGCATGTTCGGGTGCAAGCGGGGGAGGCTTGCACAGAGCATAAGGGAATCGTCACCGGGGGGGAAGCAGGGTCAGCCCCGAAGGCACCTGCTTGACATGTAACTCATTGCGTACGCACAGGATGAGGACGCCGAAAGAGCTCCGACCCCCTCTCCCTCGAGGGTCAGGGTCGGGGGTGAATCCAGCCAGGAAACAGGCCGCCCCATCACCCCGGCCTTCTCCCCCTCACGGGGGAGAGGCACCACTAATCGGCCGACTTCGTCATGGACGACCACCGGTTACGGCCAAGTCAGCGCCACTCGGGTTAGCGCCAGGGCCCGGCTCGGCCACCGCGGTGAATGCGGCCGGCCGGAGCAGGGTCGGGAGGTCAGTCTTCCGCGACGACGCTCAACCGAAGGACGGCGTTGACGTCAGTGTGCAGGTGCAGCTCCACCTCGAACTCGCCGGTCGAGTGGAAGGGCCCGCCCGGCAGACGCACCTCCTTCTTCTCTACGGGGACGCCGGCGGCGGTGGCCGCCTCGGCGATGTCCGCGGTGCCGACAGAGCCGAACAGCCGGCCCTGCTCGCCGGCCTTGCGGGCAATGGTCAGAGTCAGACTCTCGATCCGCTCCTTGCGCTCCTCGGCCTGCGTGTGGGTGGCGGCGGCCTGCTTCTCCAGCTCCGCCCGCCGCGCCTCGAACGCCTTGACGTTGGCCGGGGTCGCCGGCACGGCGCGCCCCGTGGGCAGCAGGAAGTTACGGCCGTAGCCGCCCTTCACGCTCACCTTGTCGCCCAGATTGCCCAGGTTCTCCACTTTCTGCAGCAGGATCACTTCCATCTCTCACACCCCTGTATAAGGTCTGTTCATTCGTTCGAGCCCCCGTCGGACCCGCCGCCGCGGCGGGCGCCGGCCCGGCGGCGGATATCCAGCCAGGTATCGGCGAACCCCGCGGCCGCCAGGGCGGACATCGTGTAGTACGTCGCGAGCACCAGCAGCGCGTAGACGCCGATCAGCCACCCCACTCCGGCGCCCGCCTGCGCCACCATGGTGTGGACCACCGCCAGGCCCTGCAGGAAATACAGGGCGAACAGCAGCACGAGGAGGTAGCGCACCGGGCCCCATTCGGCGCTCAGGCCGAACAGGGCCACCAGCAGCACCAGCGTCAGATAGCCCAGCGCCCTGCTGGCACGCAGCCCGCGGAACTCTTCCCGGAAGCCCCCCGGGTTGTACAGCAGCGCCTGCCACCAGCGCCCCAGGAACAACGACAGGGTCAGCTGGAGGAAGAATCCCGCCGCCAGCACGCCGGTCATCCACCGCGCCAGGGTATCGAGCAGCCGCACGCGCCCTGCTTCGTCCAGCAGCTCGGATTGCACCAGAGACTGGCTCACCGGCTCGAGCAGCCTGCGCCACTCCGCCACCGGGTCCGGGAACTGCATCTGATACATGGCGATCAGCGCAAGCCCGAACACCAGCCCGCTCTGCACGGTAAGCGACAGCGATCGGCTGTTCCGCAGCATCGTCGCCAGCAGCCAGATGGGCATCCACGACAGGAGCGCCAGCCCCACCACCGGCAGGGCGTTCCCCAGCGCGATCGTCCCGAGCAGCCCGCAGGCGACGGCCGCCAGCAGACCGGTCAGCACCCCCTCGCGCTCCCCGAGCCGCAGGGTGACCAGCGCCACCACAGCCGAGCTCAGGATGCTCACGGGGGGCAGAATCAGCGAGAGCATCCCCAGGACGGTGGTCGCCATCACCGCCTGAGACCTGCCCCGCATCACGAAGGATGCCAGGATCCTCATGGGCTGAGGCCGCGGGCGTGCCGGCTCCCGACAGCGCCCGCCAGCCGTCGCTCAGTGTCTGTCGGTATACGGCAGGAGCGCCAGGTAGCGCGCGCGCTTGACCGCTCCGGCGAGCTGGCGCTGATACTTGGCGCTGGTGCCGGTGATGCGGCTGGGCACGATCTTACCGCTCTCGCTGACGAAGGCCTTGAGCAGATTGAGATCCTTGTAGTCGATCTCGGTGATGCCCTCGGCGGTGAAACGGCAATACTTCTTGCGACGGAAGAAACGGGGCATGTGTGTCGTCTCCGATCAGTGTCTGTGGGAACGCCGCGGCCTCAGGAGGCCTTCTTCTCGCCTGCGGCCTCGGACCTTTCCTCCTGACCCTTGGCCAGCGGCGAGGGGTCGGTAACGGGGCCCTTCTGACTGAGGACGAGATTACGCAGCACGGCGTCATTGAAGCGGAAGGCGCTCTCGAGCTCGGCGAGGGTCGCCCCGTCGCACTCGATGTTCATGAGCACGTAGTGCGCCTTGTGCACCTTGTTGATCGGATAGGCCAGCTGGCGACGGCCCCAGTCCTCCAGGCGGTGGATCTGGCCGCCGCTCCCCTCGATGGTGCCGCGGTAACGCTCGATCATCGCGGGCACCTGCTCGCTCTGGTCCGGATGGACCATGAACACGATCTCGTAATGTCTCATCGGGTCTCCTTACGGATTGAACAGCCTCCCGGGCCAGGCCGGTGAGGCAAGGAGCACGGCCGGACACGGCGGCCCGGCAGCTGGAAAACGCGCAAGTCTAACGGGGGCCGCCCGCGATATCAAGTCGATTTCGTTTGCCTTCCAATCACTTGCGGGCAGGTCAACCGCGTTTCGCCTGTGAGCGCTGGCGCAGGGCCTCGAACAGGCAGATACCCGCAGCGACGGACACGTTCAGGCTCTCCACCGTCCCCTGCATCGGCAGGCGCACGAGCTGGTCGCAGCGCTCGCGGGTGAGCCGACGCAGCCCCTTCTCCTCGCCGCCCATCACCAGCGCCAGGCCGCCGCGCAGATCCGCGTCGTAGAGGAGCGTCGCCGCCTCCCCGGCGGCGCCGACGATGCGCAGCCCGCGATCCTCGCTCAGACCCCGCAGGGTCCGGGCCAGATTCGTGACCTGCACGAACGGAATCCGCTCCGCCGCCCCGCTGGCCACCTTGCAGGCCGTGGGTGTCAGGCCGGCGGCACGCTCGCGCGGGGCGACCACGGCGTGCACCCCGGCGGCGTCGGCGCTGCGCAGGCAGGCGCCCAGGTTGTGCGGATCCTGAACCCCGTCGAGCACCAGCAGGAACGCCGGCCCCTCCAGCCCGTCGAGCAGGGCGTCCAGACGGCGCTCGTCGCCCGCCGCCGGTATCTCCACCCGTGCAGCGACGCCCTGGTGGTTCACCGACGGCAGCAGGGCGTCGAGCTCCCGGCGCTCGACCCGCAGGACCCTCACCCCCGCCTCCCCGGCGGCCTCGAGCAGGCGGCGAATGCGCCCGTCGCGCGTCCGGGCGCGGTCCACCCAGATCTGCTCTACCGCCCCCGGGCCGTGCCCCAGGGCGGCGCGCACGCTGTGCACCCCGCCCACGAGGTTCCCCTCGGGGACCGGCATGCGCGCAGGGACGCCCCGCCCCGTCACCGACGCCGCGAGGCCTTCTTCCCGGGTGAGCGTTTCGCCCCCTGCCGCGGCGCGGCATCGCCGGAGCCCGGCGCACGCCCCCGGCCCTTGCGGCTCCCCGGCCCTCGACGGCGCCTCGGCTGGGAAGCCGCTTCCGACCCGGCGCCCCCTTCGGCCGGCTTCTCCGTCTGCGGCCCGCGACGGGCGCCGGGGCCGCGGCGCCTGCGCGGCCCGTCGGGCTGCCCGCCCTCCGCGAGCACGAAGTCTATCTTGCGGTCGTCCAGGCTGACGGCGGCGACCCGCACCCGGATCGGGTCACCGAGGCGGTAGGTCAGGCCCGTGCGCTCGCCGGTCAGCCGATGGTGCGCCGGGTCGAAGTGGAAGTAGTCCCGTTCCAGGGCCGTGATGTGCACCAGCCCGTCGATGTAGATCCCGTCCAGCTCGACGAACAGGCCGAAGGAGGTGACCCCCGAAATGATCCCGTCGAAGTCCTCCCCCACCTTGTCCATCATGTACTCGCACTTCAGCCAGTCCTCCACCTCACGGGTCACCTCGTCGGCGCGCCGCTCGGTCGTGGAGCAGTGCTCCCCCATCGACTGGAGCTGCGCCTGGCCGTACAGAAACTCGCGGGGCTTGCCCTCGGCGATCAGGTGCTTCAGCGCCCGGTGAACCACCAGGTCCGGGTAGCGGCGGATGGGCGAGGTGAAGTGGGTGTAGGCGTCGTAGGACAGACCGAAGTGGCCCACGTTCTCGGCGCTGTACTCCGCCTGGGACAGGGAGCGCAGCAGCACGGTCTGTATGAGGTGGGCGTCGGGACGCCCCTTGATGCGCTCCAGCAGGCGCGCGTAGTCCTTGGCCCGGGGCTCCTCTCCGCCACTCAGCTGCAGACCCAGCTCGCCCAGGAACTCGCGCACGTCGGCGAGCTTCTCCTCAGGCGGCCCCTCGTGGACCCGGAACAGGGCGGGCTGGCGCTTGCGCAGCAGGCGCCGCGCCGCGGCAACGTTGGCCGCCAGCATGCACTCCTCGATGATCCGGTGGGCATCGTTGCGCTGTACCGGAACGATGCGCTCCACCTTTTTCTCGTCGTTGAAGAGGATCCGCGTCTCGGTGGACTCGAAGTCGATTGCGCCCCTGCGCTCCCTCCCCTTCAGGAGAACCCTGTAGAGCCGATGCAGGTTCTCCAGGTGCGGCACCAGGCCCGCATACCGGCTTCGGAGACCTCGATCGCGCTCGACGAGCATGGCGGCGACCTGGTTGTAGGTAAGGCGTGCCTGGGAGCGCATGACCGCCTCGTAGAACCGCGAGCGCAGGGGCTTGCCCTCCCCGTCTATGTAGAGCTCGCAGGTCATGCACAGGCGATCCACCTCGGGATTCAGCGAGCACAGACCGTTGGAGAGCACCTCAGGCAGCATGGGGACCACCCGGTCAGGGAAGTAGACGGAATTCCCGCGGCTGAAGGCCTCCTCGTCCAAAGCGCTGCCGGGCGCCACGTAGCTGGAAACGTCGGCGATGCTCACCAGCAGGCGCCAGCCCTTGGGGGTGGGCTCGCAGTAGACCGCGTCGTCGAAGTCACGCGCGTCCTCGCCGTCAATGGTCACCAGCGGCAGATGGCGCAGATCGACCCGGCCCTCCTTGGACGCCTGCTCCACCTCCTCGGACAGTCCCGCGACCTCCGCCTGCACCGCCTCTGGAAAGACTTCGGGCAGCTCGTAGGCGCGGATCGCCACGTCGATCTCCATGCCCGGCCCCATGTGGTCGCCGAGGACCTCCGTGATCCGACCCACGGCCCGGGCGCGCTGGCCGGGCTGCTCGACGATCTCGGCCACCACCATCTGGCCGTGCCGCGCCCCGTTGAGATCCGCGTCCGGAATCACGACGTCGTGCAGCTTGCGCTTCTGGTCCGGCACCACGAAGCCGATCCCTGCCTCCCGGAACAGTCGCCCCACCACCTGGTGGGTGTTGCGCTCGATGACCTCGACCACCTGGCCCTCGCGCCGACCCCGACGGTCCACGCCCGAGACCCGCACCACGGCCCGATCGGCGTGCCAGAGCGAGCGCATCTCCCGCGGGGACAGGAACAGGTCGTCGCCCTCCTCGTCGGGCTTGAGGAAGCCGAAGCCGTCCGGATGGGCGATCACCCGACCGGCGATCAGGTCCTTGCGGTTGACAGGGCAGTAGCCGTTGCGGCGGTTGCGCACCAGCTGGCCGTCGCGCTCCATGGCGTTGAGCCGCCGCCGCAGGGCCTCGAGCTGGTCGTCCTCCCTCAGGTCGAGGCCCTCGGCCAGCTCCCGGAAGTTCATCGGGCCGCCGAGCCCCCCCAGGACCTCGATGATCAGCTCCCGGCTCGGGATGGGATTCTCGTACTTGCGCGCCTCACGGGCGGCGTAGGGATCCTGCTTCGACAGCTCGCGTATGCTCTTGCGTTTCGCCACAGACCAGCCTTATCGAAAAGCGTAAAGCGCGTGATTGTACCGTTGACAGCCCCTCGTTGTCGCTGTAAATTGCCGAGCCTCTCGGGGCCGCACCCCGAGCCGACACCCGGCCGAGGTGGCGGAATTGGTAGACGCGCATGGTTCAGGTCCATGTCGGGGAAACCCGGTGGAGGTTCAAGTCCTCTCCTCGGCACCAGCACACAAAATGCCCCGGTTTTCAAGCGCTCAGCTGCCGGGGCATCTTCGTTTCCATCCGCATTTCTACCCACGCCCTGGCCGAAATTGACGCACACCCCACCATGACCAAGACTTGAACAACGAGTTGTCCACCAAACCCATACTGGATAGTGCGTGCCCAGCACATCATTCGGCTGAAGGAGATTGGGATGGCAATCCGAACGTCCGCGGCATTGGCGCTGCTGCCTACTTGCGCCAGCCTCGCGTCGTACCCCGTACTGGGAGAGTCCCGGGCAGTCCAGGAGTGGCAGCGAGAGCGGATCTTCAGTCCTTCCGCGAGCGTGATCCGGCAGGAGAGCGGCGGCCAGGTGTTCATCTTCGAAGGTATGCTGGAGTCGGACATCGACAAGGCCATGGAGACCGAGTTTGACCGGATCGACAACATGATGTTCATCCGCACCATTCCCACCGACGATAACGGGCAGCCGAAGAAAGATCCCAGCACTGGAAAGGTCTTGGTCCTGGACGACGACTGCTGACGGCGGGAAGCCGTGTGGGGCGCTTGGCCCCGCCTCCCGCACACCCTGTCCGTCTGGGCCGACAATCCCGTCAGCCCGGTCCGATACCCCACCCCACCCTTCTCGGGTCGCCTAACCTCGGGTCTTGCGCCAGGGCGGCGCCACGGCACCGACGCTGGACTGGAAGCCCAAGACCCAACGGCGGCCTCGTTGCGGGGGGCTTCGGGGCCGTCGCCATTCCTTTCCCCGGGCTCACCTTCTGACCGCCTGCTCCGGCCAGACCGCCGCCATGTACAGCCTACGCGCAGTCTGGATCGAGAAGGACGAAGACCAGCGGGAGTGGCTGGAGGAGCGGCCGGCGATTCTAGAGTACCACGCGTGACTGCCCAGGCATGTGGCCGAGGCGTGGC
>JASFUT010000058.1:0-13559 GCA_050050175.1 Chromatiales bacterium | reverse complement strand
CAGCGCTTGACAAGGGCTTGCCATTGCCTACGCACTGCGCCTTGTCCTGACACTTATGGGGGGCTCTGAAAGCGCCAGTAACTGCGACGCAGTACACTACAACCAGAGACTAGGCCAGGAGGAACCCCCGATGGGCGCAGCCAATACCACCGACCTGATCAGCCAATCCGCGTTCGGCGAGGAGCTCGATCGTCAGGACTGCGAGGTGCTCGGAGAAGTGGCCGAGGCCCGCGACCTCGCAGAGGGGGAGGTGCTCTTCCGCGACGGCGAGACCGACGAGAGCGTGCACATCGTCATAAGCGGCAAGCTCGCGGTCACCAAGACCACCGGCGGCGGGGACGAGACCACGCTTCACGTGCTGCACGAGGGGGACCTGGCCGGTGAGATGGGGTTCATCGACGCCACACCCCACTCGGCAACGGTCAAGGCGCTGACCCGCGCCCGGGTGGTCAGCCTCCAGAGGGGCAAGTTCGAGTCGCTCATCAGCGCTCACCCCCAGGTGGTCTACGACGTGATGCGCGCGATCGTCCGCCGGGTGCACGCGACCATGCGCCGCATGAACTTCCAGTACATCGAGATGACGAACTACATCACCAAGACCCACGGGCGTTACTGAGCCGCCGTCCAAACGCCGCTCGACTGCTGCCGGCCGCGCCCGCACGGGCGGCGCCGGCCGCTCACGCCCCGCCCCAGCCCAATCCCCATGACCAACCGCGAGATCATCGAGCGCGACCTCTCCGTACTCTGGCACCCCTGCACCCAGATGAAGGACCACGAGTGGCTGCCGCTGGTCCCCATCCGCCGGGGCGAGGGGGTCTGGCTCGAGGACTTCGAGGGCAACCGCTACCTCGACGCCGTCAGCTCCTGGTGGGTCAACCTGTTCGGGCACGCGAATCCGCGGATCAACGCCGCCCTGCACGAGCAGGCGCAACGGCTGGAGCACGTGCTCCTCGCAGGCTTCTCCCACGAGCCCGCGGTGCGCCTCGCCGAGCGCCTGGTGGCGGCCACCCCACCGGGGCTCACCCGGGTGTTCTACGCGGATATCGGGTCCGCCGCCGTCGAGGTGGCCCTGAAGATGAGCTACCACTACTGGCGCAACACCGGCCGGCCGGAGAAGACGCGCTTCGTCACCCTGTCGAACAGCTATCACGGCGAGACGCTCGGTGCCCTCGCGGTCGGGGACGTGGCCCTGTACAAGGAGACCTACGAGCCGCTCCTGATGAAGGCCTTCACGGCGCCGTCGCCGGACTGCTTCCACCGCGAGCCCGGGGAGAGCTGGGAGGAGCACTCCCGCCGGCGGTTCGCGGACATGGAGGCGCTGCTCGCCGAGCGCGCCGACGAGATCGCCGCCGTGATCGTCGAGCCCCTGGTGCAGTGCGCCGGGCACATGCGCATGTACCACCCCGTGTACCTCTCCCTCCTGCGCAAGGCCTGCGACCGTCACGGCGTGCACCTTATCGCCGACGAGATCGCGGTGGGATTCGGGCGCACGGGCACCCTGTTCGCCTGCGAGCAGGCGGGGATCACGCCGGACTTCATGTGTCTGTCCAAGGGGCTGACGGGAGGCTACCTCGCGATGTCCGCGGTGCTAACCGGCGACGAGGTGTACCGCGCCTTCTACGACGAGTACGAGAACCTGACCGCCTTTCTCCACTCCCACAGCTACACCGGAAATCCGCTGGCCTGCGCGGCGGCCCTTGCCACCCTCGACATCTTCGACACGGAGCCGGTGATCGAGCGCAACCGCGGGCTCGCCCGCACCATGGCGAAGGCCACCGCGCACCTGGCCGATCACCCCCACGTTGGGGAGGTGCGCCAGCACGGGATGATCCTGGCCGTGGAGATGGTGCGCGACAAGTCGGCCCGCGAGCCCTACCCCTGGCAGGAACGCCGCGGCCTGCAGGTCTACCGACACGCCCTCGGGCAGGGCGCTCTGCTGCGCCCCCTGGGAAACGTGGTGTACCTGATGCCGCCCTACGTGATCACCGAGGAGCAGATCCGCGAGCTCGCCCGCATCGCCACCGAGGGGATCGACCTCGCGACCCATGCCTAGCCCTTCAAACGCAGCGGCGCAGAAGACGCAGAGCGCGAAACCGGCAGTCCCCTCCGAGACCCCGCCACATATCCCACACCGGCCGGGCTGCTGGACGCGCACGCGTCCATCAAGCTCCCGGCGTGCTCCGCGTCTGTGCGGCTCGCACCCAACTCACACACGCTGATCCGGCATGCGCGTTCCCTGGATTCACGCCGCCGGGCCGCTGACCCCCACCGCCGTGGTCAACCTTCCGCAGGCCCCCTCCCGCCATCTCGCCCAGGTACTGCGCCTCGCGCCCGGCCATCCCCTGGTTCTGTTCGACGGCGAGGGCGCGCAGGCCGAGGCCCGGATAGCCGCGGTCGCCAGGGGACGCGTGGACGTGGAGGTGATCGCGGTGACCGCAGCGCCCCCTCCCCCCCTGGAGCTGACCCTCGCCCAGGGCATCGCGCGGGCCGAGCGCATGGACTACGCGCTTCAGAAGGCCGTGGAGCTGGGGGTGAGCGCGTTGGTGCCCCTGTTCACCGAGCGGTGCGTGGTGCGCCTCGACGGGCCGCGGCTCGTCCGCCGCATGGCTCACTGGGAAGGCCTGGTGGTCGCCGCCTGCGAGCAGTCCCACCGCCCGCGCCTGCCGCGGATCGAGCCGCCCCGGGGCCTTCGCTCCTGGGTGGCCGGGGCATCGGGACCCGCGATCCTCCTCGATCCGCAGGCGGATACCGCGCTCCCGGATCTGCCGCCCCCGGAACGTGCGCTCACGCTGCTCGTGGGTCCGGAAGGGGGCCTGAGCGAGCGCGAGATCGCGCAGGCCACCGACCACGGCTTCCGACGGGTGCGGCTGGGGCCCCGCGTGCTCCGCACCGAGACCGCCCCGGTCGCGGCGGTGGCAGCCATTCAGGCACTGTGGGGAGACTTTCGGTAAAGGCCAGGACCGGCCAAACTCAGTCATGCTCGACGACAAGGGAGCTCAACCCAGCTCTTCGTCCGACGGCGGAAGACTGGGGGAGGTGCCGACCGTCCCGCCGGAATGTCCGGTGGGCGCAGACGAACAACCGATCAGGGGCGGCCGGGGCGATCCAACGTCCCCGCGCCGCCCCTACTCGAAACAGTCGGCCCAGATGTTACTGCCGTGCCCCCACACCGCCAGGGTGTTGCCGTCGAGGGCCATCTGCGGGCTTTGGGCGGCGCCGGTAGCGTCGGTCCTGATCTTCCATGCCGTGCCGCAGCCGTTGCCGGCGGGAGCGCCGCTTCCCTCTTCAGGATCAGGGCACAGCCTGCATGGCTTCGCAACTCACAGCGGAATCCGTTCCGGGGCCGCCGTTGCAGGTGTCAGAGTCCGGGCCGCCGTCCAGGTGGTCCATTCCGGACTGGCCCTGCAGAAGGTCATCACCCTCATTTCCCTGCAGCACGTCGTCACCCGGCCCGCCGACGAGGACGTCGTCACCCGGCCCTCCGATCAGGATATCGTTGCCCGCGCCGCCCACCAGGACGTCATTTCCCTCGCCCCCCTTGAGGATCTCGTCCGCCTTGCCGCCGTGGACCACGCCGCCGTCGTCATCGCCCTGCAGCACGGACAGCACCACCAATCGAGCCTGCGCGGGCTCGTAGTGCAGAACGAACTGCCTGTCGGGGGTGATCTCCAGACCATTGACAACGGCGAACTCGCCAGTGCGGGATCCATAGGTGAGGATGACGAACTCATCCCCGGGCTCAGGAAGATAGCCCTCCTCTAGCTGCACCGACAGGGTTCCAGCCAACGCCACCGATTGCTGGAACTGAATCTGGTCGTGATCCGTGCCGGGGACGACCCCACCGATGTCCAGATTCAGCTGTGCCGCCGCGGTGAGCACCGCCGGAGAGGTGAACCGTCCGATGCCCTGAGACTCCACACGTCCGGCCAGAGTGCTCGGCCCGACCACCGTTGCTCCTGCGGAACCCCCCAGGAGTGCCAGATGCTGATCCGTGCCGAGCGCGCTGGCCTGCGTCCAGCCTTCGGTGAATACCAGCTCGTGGCCGGACCCCACCTGGATCTCCGCGTTGACCGGGTCGCTCAACGGACCGTCGAAGATGAGATCCCCGGTGAGCGCGCGCAGGCGGGCGTCCTGGGAATCGGGGCTGCTACCGTCAAGATCGAACTCCGGCGCATCGACGACAATACCTCCCGGTTCCGTGATCGTCTCGAAGCGCTGGGCTTCGCCGTTGCTGGTGATCAAGCCCCGGTTAACCAGGTGATCGGTTCGCACCAGCCCCCTGCCCCGGAGCTCGCCCTCCTCCGCGTTGGTGAGCTCGGTGGCCCTGACCGCGCCGTTGAAGCCCACATCCAATCGCCCATGGGTGCCGACGTGCACGGCAGCGGCGTTCAGAGTGGAACCGTCCACCTCCAGCCGGGTGATCTCGGGCGGCGTTCCGATGTCGCCCGGATCGGGTGGCGGCAGTATCAGGTCATCTTCACCGGGAAGGCGCTGGCGCACGTGCGCTGCTCCGTCGAGGTCGAGCTGTGCAAACAGTATCCGCACAAGGTTGCCGTCGGTCACCGTCAGGCTTCGGGCGCTGCGCGGAGTGAATACGTTCAGCTCGATGTCCGTAAACTGATTGACCACGAACACGTCGTCGCCACCGTCGGGAGCGCGGCCGCCCAGCCATATGTCCGGGGTCTGCCACTGCCCCGGTGCCAGGGTGAACTTACGCGGCAGGTCGATGTGCTCCCAATCAGCCGCCTCGCGGATGGCCAGGATGCTGGCCATCTCAGGACGCTGGCGGAAGGATGCGGGATTGAGCTGCCCGAACCACATCAGCGCCTGATGCTGAAGGCAGTAGCCAACCGTATAAGGGGGTTGACTGCTCGGCAGGGTGCTGGTGCTGTTTGGGCAGGGCGTGCTGTCATCACCGTCATCGCAGGCTGCCTGCTGCGCCGCGGTACGGCAGGCCTTGATACCACCCAGGGCGAGATGGCCGCAGTCCCAGTCGGTCATGTTCGTGTTGCCATTGACGAACTCATAGGCCTTGAGCGACACCTCTGTCCCCGCCACCGAGTCCGACGCGAGGTCATAGAAGGGATCCGGGTCGGTGCAGGCTATGACCGGCGGATCCCCCGCAATGCTTGGGGCCAGCCCGACAGCATGTCCTAGCTCATGCAAGGCCACGGTGAGCATGTCCAGAGCGCCGCTGCCTGAAGTGCGGGGACCGTTGTAGGCGATCTCGAAGACCTCCGGAGGATCGCCGAGCAGTGCCTCGGCCCGCTCATCGGGATGCAGGCTCCGATAAAGCTTGGGCCCAAGCTCGAACTCGTCGTCATTGCCCGGTAGGGGATCGTAGTACCAGCTGAGGTCTGCCGGCAGGCAGATCGCCGCCTCGGTGGGCCGTCCTTCGGCGTCCGTCTGCATGATGTGGGTGGTGGGCGCACTGTCCGCCACCCACCAGAAGTGGACGGTGAGATCGTGGTCGTCCTCGATGATGTCCTCCCAATGCGTTGCGGCCGCCTGCATATGGTCGATCAGGTCGGCGTCGTGACCGCATGCTGCATACGGAACGAACACCGGGACACCGTTCTCGATAATGACCTGCTCTACATCGCAGGCGCCGACCGCGAACTCAAGGCAGTCACGCCCCTCAGGCAGGCCGACTCCCACGCCGCGGTCCGCGAAGTGGGTGGTGATGTCTAGAGCGAATACTCGTGTGGCGGCCAGCAGGCATAGGCCGCCGGTGTACTGATGAATGCGCATGGGAAGTCTCCCCGGCCCAGGGTGGCCTCTCCTTGTGCGACTCGAGCACGGATGACGGGATATTCACGGCCACATTCATTCGCGGTGGCGTGGGCGAAGGAATGACAACCCGAGTGGAGCCGCGGCGCTCTTCCGGTGCCTGGCACACTGCAGTGCCGCAAGTCCAGCTCCGAAAGGTTAGCTCGACAGCGCGACATCACGGCGATACCCTCCCCGTGTTTTCGCTTCGCCGGCCGGCCTTCCGCGGCTCTGCCCGCCGCAGCGACGGATATCCAGGAGTACCCATCGGGTTAGGGCAGCCTGAGGTCTCGCTAGAGGTCGATTGCGGCGACGAGCGGTCGCGAAACCGCGATACGACACGACTCCCCAAAAAGAAGTAGCTCTCGCCCGTCGCCGGCGGTTCTGCACCGGGGCGGAAAAGGACATGGGATAGGACTCGGGGCGTACGGAAACCCATACCCAACACTCCCCCGCTGCGCGTGCAGACCCCGTAATGCTCAGCCTCAAGAATATCTTAGTACGAAGGTCAGGATTTCGCTCTGGCACAGTGCTCAAAATGTGTCGGCTGACTCCTCCGGGCGGTGCGCTGCGCTCGGGAAGGAGCGCGAACACGGTGCTCTGCAACAACACGGAAGGGACGACCGCTTCGGGTCGAGAGCAGACCCTATCCATCGGCCCCGGAGGCGGCGACGAGAACCTCGCCAAGGGATGACAGGGGCGCGACGGGCGGCGTAGTGAGCGCCGTGATAGAGCGCATGAGCCGCTGTTGCGGCAGCCGCCCGAAACGCCCCGGCCGACTCTTCCGCCAGCCTGGCCGGCATCCCCGACGATTCCTGAGCGATCGATCCGGGCCGACCGTTGGGTCAGTCGTCCTCGTAATCGCTGCCCAGGTCGACCCCCATCTCCTCGGCCACAGCGACCCAGTAGGGCTCGGCCTCGCACGAGCAGCAGTCACACCAGACGGCGATGCCGTCGTGCATGCTGAGGGATCTCCTCCGCTGGCGTGGCGGAGGGCCGCCGGATGGTCCGTCCGGGATGCCGCCCTCTGCGCTCGTGGTCCCGGCGGGAATGACCCTCTTGGAATCGTTCATGGGGATCCTCCGATTGTCGGGCCCGCGCAACGGCCGCGGCGCAGGGACATGCTCAGGCGCCGCCCGCCTCGTCGACCATCAGCTCCAGCACATCGAGGTCCGGGATCCAGGCCTCCTGGCCGTTTACCGAGATCTCGCGCAGCACGGTCGCGGGTGGGTCCGTCTCCCCCTCCCGCAGCTCGATGCCCCCGTCCAGCACGCGCACGAGGCGCGGAATGGACTGGGCGAGGATGCCGATGTAGGGTTGGCCGGCGTTCCCGTTCAGCGTGTTGCAGACGACGATTCGCGCGCGGTGTCCCGCCTCCCCCGGTTCCTCGCCGAGGGTGCGCTCGAAGGACACCACCGGGATCCGGTGGTCGCGCCACTCGAGCTCCCCGAGGAGCCAGTCCGGCCCACCGTCCGGGCCCTCGGGCGCCTGATAGCCCACGACCTCGGCGACGGTGGCATTGGGCAGCAGCAGGTTACCCGAGCGCAGGGGAATGAGGACCGCCCGGATCTCGCTGACGGCTTTCTGCGGCTCGGTCATGTCTGCTTCTCGGCCAGCAGGGAGTAGATGTTCTCCAACAGATCGGTTTCCTGGTAGGGCTTGCCCAGATACCGGTTGACCCCGAGCTCGAAGGCGCGGGTGCGGTGCTTCTCGCCGGTCCGCGAGGTGATCATGATGATGGGGACATTGGCCAGGTCAGGGGAGTTGCGCATGTGCCGCGCAAGCTCGTAGCCGTCCATGCGCGGCATCTCGATGTCGAGCAGCATCACGTCCGGCACTTGCTCCTGGAGCTTGGCGACCGCATCCACTCCGTCCTTCGCCGTGAGCACGTTCATGTTGTGGCGCTCGAGCAGGCGGCTGGTGACCTTGCGCACGGTGATGGAGTCGTCCACCACCATGACGGTGACGCCTTCGCCGAGCTCTTCCGGCGTCGGCTGCTCAGCCGCGGAGAGGTCCTGCATGGCGGCCATACGGACCAGGGCGTTGACGTCCAGGATCAGGGCGACCCGCCCGTCGGGCAGGATCGTCCCGCCGGTGACCCAGCGCACGCTGCTCAGCTGCGGTCCCACGGACTTGACCACGATCTGGCGGTTGCCCACGAGGGCGTCCACCTGCAGGGCCACCCTGTGCTCGCCTGCGCGCACCAGCAGCAGCGGCAGCCACTTGGTCTGCTCCGGCAGAACGAGCGGGCCGGTGTCCAGGATGCTGCCGAGATAGCGCACCGAGTAGAGGTGACCCGCATACTCGATGCCTTCGCGCCTGCGCGCGTAGCAGTCCTCGATGGCCTGTCGGCTCGCTCGAACCACGCCCTGGATGCTGGTGTGCGGAACCGCGTAGATCTCTTCGGAGAGCTCCACAAGGAGCGCATCGGTGATCGCCAGGGTGAGCGGCAGGCGGACGGTGAAGCTCGAGCCTCGTCCCTCCTGGGAGTCGATCTCTACGGCGCCCCCCAGCTGCTTGACCTCGCTGACCACCACGTCCATCCCGACGCCGCGTCCTGAGATCTGGGTGACCACGTCGCTGGTGCTGAAACCGTGCTCCATGATGAACTGAATCAGGTCGTCGTCGGAGACTATGGCCCCGTCGGCGAGCAGCCCCCTCTCGATGGCCTTTCCGCGGATCGCGTCCAGGCGCAGCCCGCCGCCGTCGTCGGAGACGGTCAGTAGAACGTCGTTGCCCTCCCGAGAGAGATAGATGGACACGCGACCGGTCTCGTCCTTCCCATGCTCGCGCCGGATCTCGGGCGACTCGATCCCGTGCGAGACCGCATTGCGGAGGATGTGCTCCAGGGGCGCGACCATGCGCTCCAGAATGCTCCTGTCCATCTCGCTGTCCGCCCCGAACACCTCCAGCTGGGCACGCTTGCCCAGCTGCCCGCTGGTCTGACGCACCAGCCGGTGCATGCGGGGAACGAGCGTGGAGAAGGGGACCATGCGGGTGCGCAGCAGCCCGTCCTGGAGGTCCGTCGTGATCCGCGACTGCTGGAGCAGCAGGGTCTCCGTCTGCCGGTTCAGATCGTCCATGATGTCCCGGATGCTGACCAGGTCGTTGACCGTCTCGGCCAGGCTTCGGGACAGCTGCTGGATGGTGGAGAAGCGGTCCATCTCCAGCGGGTCGAAGTCCTCGTCGTACTCGACCCCCGCTTCCTCCTGATCGCGCTCGTAGCGGAAGAGAATCTGGGCCTCGGTCTCGATCTCGAGCTGCCGGAGCTGCTGGCGCAAGCGGCTGACCGTCTGGTCCAGCTCGGTCAGGTTGAAGCCGAGGGCGCCGTTCTGCTGCTCCAGCCGCGCTCGGTAGATGCTCACCTCGCCGGCATTGTTCACCAGCCGGTCGAGGGTCTCCGCACGCACACGCACCTGCTCCTGCGAGGACCTGGGCAGGGCGCTCGGACGGCTCTTGGCCTGCGTGACCGCGTGAATGCCGCGGCCGCCTTCACGCTCGGCGTGGGGTGCGGCCAGGCCCCGATCCGGAAACTGCAGGACGCGGGAGGCATCCTCCGCGGCGGGGGCGGCCGCCCTGGGAGCTTCCTCCTCCGCAGCGGCCTCGGCCGGCTCCACAGGCCCGCCGACGATTCCCACGGGCCTGCCGGCGATCGCGGCCTCGAGCTCCTCCAGCAGGTCGTCGGCCCGGCGCACCCGCCGCGCCTCCGATACCTGATCGATCTGATTGACCAGCCTGTCCGCAACCCGCTGTGCGAGGT
Source organism: Chromatiales bacterium (assembly GCA_050050175.1). Taxonomy (GTDB): domain Bacteria; phylum Pseudomonadota; class Gammaproteobacteria; order Chromatiales; family Chromatiaceae; genus CAVQCX01. The sequence goes on along the minus strand of JASFUT010000058.1, from coordinate 4,030 downwards.
CGATCACGTACTCGTCGACCGCCACGCGCTCCTGATCCACCGACGTCAGCAACGATTCGAAGTTGTGACTGAGATCGCCGATGGGCGCGATGCCCGACAGCCGCGCCCCCCCTTTCAGCGTGTGCAGGGTACGCTCAAGCCCCGGCAGCGGGGCCCGGGACGCCGGCTCGGCGGTCCACTCCTGCATCGCCCGATCCATGCCCTCGACCAGCTCCCGGGCCTCCTCCAGGAAGACCTCCAGCAGGTCGTCATCGGTCTCGACGGGGACGCCGTCCTGCGCGAGCCCGGTATCGAGCCCTTCGTCAACCGCCGACTCGGCCTCCTCCCGAGGCCCGCCGGGCTCGAGGGTCGCAGACTCCTGCGCCTCCACGCCGTCGACGACGGACGCCGTGTCTGCTGCGGCAGGCTGCTCAGGCCCGGCCTCCATACCCTCATCGGCGGCCGCACCCACGGCGTCAACCTCCGAGGGCTCCTCGCCGGGATGCGCGGCCTCGGAGGGCTGCGTCTGCCCGACGGCCTCCTCGTCGGTGGCGCCTCTTTCGCCCTCCCCCCCTTCGAAGGCGTCCACCTCGGCCGAAGTCTCCGCGCCCTCCGGCGCAGGCGCCTCCGCTTCTTCGGTGGCGGGGCCCTCACCCATCCGGGCTTCAGCGGCCTCCGCCTCCCCGGGCTCCCCTTCCGCGGTCACATCGTCCGAGCCCGCGGTTTCCTCCCACGCCGGCTCCACGTCCTCCGGCCGATCGTCCCCGGCAGCGTCGGCCTCCGAGACCCCGGATTCCACGAGCGCGTCGTCCAGTTCCCAGGTCTGCGCGTCGGTCATGTCCTCGACGGTCACGGACTCCGGCTCCGTGGCGGTCACCTGCCCCACCTCGAATGCTTCCGGTGGGGCAGACCCCTCCGCATCGACCTGCCCGGACTCGGAGTCGATCTCGCCAGGGCCACCGGATATGGCACTCGAGTCGACCATGGAGTCCTCATCGACCGGTTCCTGCCTGTCCGTGGCAGCCCCACCCTCTTCCTCATTCAGGACCACAATAAGCCCGGACGGCTCGCCGAAGGATTCCTCCGCCGGAGCCGCTCGCTCGAGGAGATCACGCGCCAGTTCCGCCTCTTCGACGAGCGGCCGCCATGGCGGGATCTCCGCCCCGGGGATATTGATCGCCGCCACCAGCGTCTCGATGGCGGTCGTGGATCGATCCAGGAGATCCAGGAAATCGGTGTCCGCCCGCTGCTGCAGGACGCGAAGCTCGTTTGCGTAGCGCTCGAGTGCCGCGCTGAGGGCGGCCACCGGCTTCACCTCGGCCATATGCGCGCTGCCGTGCAAGGTATGCAGCGCCCGGCAGACCCCATCGTCCAGCTCCGACGCCACCGGGGAGCTTCGGGCCGATTCGAGGAACCGGCGAAGGGTGTCCAGGTGGGCCCGGGACTCGACGCCGAAGATCTCGGCAAGCGCAGGATCGAGCTCGATCTCGGCCGACGCACCGGCGTCCGCCGACACCTCCGCTTCATCTTCGGCAGTGTCCACGGACACCGGCTCGCCCAGATCGACGACCTCTGCGGACGGGGGCTCGTCGACGGTCGCGGTCTGCTCGAGTCCTTCCCCGGCGACGGGCGCCTTGACGGTCAGTGGCGGAGCAGAGGTCCCGGCCGGCCGGCCACCGGCCAGCTCGAAGCCGCGCTCCATCAGATCTTCCACATCCACCGCGTGGGGCTCGCCGGACTCCTGGGATTCGATGAGGCGCGGCAGCACATCCATGGAGCGTCCGAGCAGCGACATGATCTCGGGCGTGGGCCGAACGCTTCCTTCGATGATGCGGTTGAGGAGGTTCTCCACGGACCAGGCGTACTCCCCGATGGTGTATGCGCCGACCAGCCTTCCGCTGCCCTTCAACGTGTGAAAGGACCGCCTGAACGTGGTGAGCGCCTCGACATCGGACGGATCCGCCTGCCAACGGGGCATCTTCTCCCGGATGACGTCGAGCTCCTCGCGCGCCTCTTCGAGGAAGATGTCGACGATCTCGGTGTCCACCCCCTCGAGGGGCGTCTCGGCGGCGGTGGCACTGACGGCAGGCCCCCCGTCGCCCTCATCGCTCTCGTCCTCCCATCCCTCCGACTCCTGATCCGGCTCGAGCCCGGCGGTCGAGTGGTCCTCCGCCTCTTCCGCCGGCTCCGAGGCGCCGGCCTCAGTCGCGGTCGCCGAGTCCGCCGCCGCCTCGCCCGCGGGCGTCAAGGAGAGCGGCTCCCCGGGTCCGGGCCCCGCCTCCTGCGGCCTCCCTTCTCCGGGTGCCCGGATCCCAAGCTCTTCGGCCGCCAGGCCCAGGCGGCCGAGTGCGTCACGTGCGACGCCGAGTATGGTCCCCCGGCCGCTGTCGCCGTGACTGACCGCATCCATGAAAAACTCGACGCTGGTGACCACGTCCGCCAGCGCCTCCTGGGCGTCGGCGGTGGGGGGGTTGCCCGGCAGTATCTCCCTGTCGAAGTATCCGGCGATGGCGTCCATCATGCCCGCCGCCTCCGGAAGGTCGATCATCTTCAGGGCGCCGGCGGTGGATCGGAAGCGAGCGGGGACACCGGCCACGAGCTCGAACTCGTCCGGGTGCTCGAGAAAGCTCGAAACGGCCTCCTTGGCCTTGGCAAGCTCCGCGCCGGCCTCGCTCAGAGTCATCCTGACCAGGGTGCGGTACTCGCCTTCCGGAACGGCGGTGGAGCCCTCCGGTCCCTGCCCGGAGTACGCCGTCCCCAGGTTGTAGAGGGAGGACTCGACGAACAGGATCTCGCCGGCCATGTCCATCAGCTCGGATTCCGACGGCGTCGTGCCTTCCGCCGCCGTCGCGGTGACGCGGTCGGCCAGCTGGCGCAGGCGGACCCTCAGGGCGCCCTGCCCCACCATCCCGAGGGTGTCGGCAACCTTGCCCATGGGCTCGGCGAGGGCGGAAAGGCGCTCCAGGTCGGTGGAGCCACCGCGTATGAACAGATCCAGACCGTCCTTGATATGTGTGATGTCCTGGGTGATCGCCTCACGCACGGTGTCCAGCAGGTCTTCATTCAGCGCGGAGAGCTCACCGCTGGCCAGGGTGGGCATCGAGCGGGTCTTCCAGAACCGGTCGAGCTCGAAGCGTTCCTTGACCTCGCACACGCGCAGATCGTCCGTTTCCGCCTCGGCGACATAGTAGAGCAGGCTCTTGAAGAGCTCCGTGGCGGGCGCAGCCGCGACAGCTCCCTCGCCCTGGTCGATGACCCGCTTGATCTCCCGGTCGACCTTCCCGAGGAGCTGCTTGACGGCCGTTCCGACATCGACCGCACCGACCTCCGCAGCGGCGACCAGACCCGCGGCCGCCACCAGAAGACGCTTGACGGCGGTGGTGCCGGCGGCCGCCTCCAGCTCCCGAACCACAGCCTCAACCCGGCGCAGGCCGTCCTCACCGTCTTCGCCGCGGAACACCTTGAGCAGCCCGAGGTGGTAGCGGTGGCGTATCTGCCGCGCGAGCGCGGGGAGATCGGCATTAGGCTCGCCCTTCTCATCCGGCTCATGGAGCAGCTTGTCGAGCTCGGCGCCGAACAGCGCGGACTCCGACAAGAGGGGGGCTTCGCGGACGGCACGAAGGTCGTTCATCAGCGGAAGCAGCGCAAGCGGGACGTCCGCCGCACCGGCCTGGACCTGCTCCAGGTAGTCGGGGAGCTTCACCAGTCCGAGCATGAGGGTCTCGGCCGCATCCTGCGGCTTCCCGATGCTTCCCGCCGCCATGGCCCGGGCCACGAGCTCCATCTCCTCGGCCAGCATGGCGGCACCGTAGACCTGGACCATCTGAAGGGTGCCGTACACCTGGTGGAGCCGGTCGGCGCACAAGGTCATCGCACTCTGGTCGTCGTCGGCATCGCCGTCCACGACCTGCTCCAGCGCGAGCCGGGCGTCCTTGACGGTGGAATCTAGCTCCCCCTTGATCCACCTCAGGACGTTGTAATCGCGAGCCTCACTCATGCTGGCCTCTCACTCGTGCGTGCGCCCGCGGGGCAGGCGCCGGATCCCTGCTCC
>JASFUT010000057.1:0-13594 GCA_050050175.1 Chromatiales bacterium | reverse complement strand
TGGCCGGGACACCGCCGCCGAGCTGGTGGTAGAGCACGGCCCCGCAGTAGGCCGCCTTCAAGCCCATCCCGTACGGCATGAGCTCACGGCGCCGGACCGGGTCCGCCGCGATGCGCGCGAACATGGCGGCGAAGATCAGCAGCAGCAGGGCGGGGAACTGGACGTACCCGAGGTGATTGGGCGCCTCCACGCCGAAGTGCCGGAATATGGCCAGCGGTGCGACGAGAAACGCCAGCCCAAGGGCTCCGTCGTAGAACGCCGCGAGGGCGAATACCGATTTGATCCATGGGGCGCTCATCGGACGCACCCGTCGGTGGCCGCGTCGCCGCGGGGCCGGCTCAAGCGCCTGAAGAACCCCATCCGCCGTTCGCGGGTGAACGCCTCGCTGTAGAGGCGCTGCGCGAGACCGCGCAGGCCCGCCTCGAGCTCGCGCACGCTCATGTCGGTGGGCTGGAAGTTCACGTCGAACAGGGTGCACAGCTCCCAGGCGTTCTCGCGCAGCAGCCGCCCCTCGCGCCGCAGCCGCTCGTAGAGCGGTGTCCCCGGGAAGGGCGTGAGCACGGTGATCTGGACCTCGTAGAGCCCGCTCTCGCGGACGAACTCCCATACGCTGTCGAAGCTGTCCGGGCCCGTTCCGTCGAGCCCGAGCACGAAGCAGCCGTTGACGGTGATGCCGCGGTCCTGGATCTTCCGGATCGCCTCCAGGTAGCCCGCCATCCGGCCCGCCTTCCAGTTGGCGTTCAGCTCGAGCCCGTCGAGCCCCGCACGCGAGGGACTCTCCAGACCGATCAGGACCTGTGCACAGCCGCTGTCGCGCATGAGGCCGAGCAGCTCGTCGTCATCGGCGACGGAGATGTCGGTCTCGGTGAACCAGCGCACGCGCTCGGCTGCGAGCGCGCGCATCAGCTCCTTCGCCCGCCTCTTGTGGACGAACGTGTTGTCGTCGGCCAGCTCGATGAACGGATGCGTCCAGAGCTCCTTGATGCGCCGGACCTCGGAGATCACCTTCTCGACCGGCTTGATCTTGTACTTGGGTGCGATCCGGATCGAGGCGGCGCAGAACTCGCAGTTGAACGGGCAGCCCCTCTGGGTCTGCACGGTGAGCCTGTTGTAACGCCCGGGTTCCAGAAGGTCGAACCGGGGCATGGGCGCGTGGGCGAGGTCGAAGTCCTCGCCGCGGGAATCGTAGACCGGGCGCAGCCGCCCCCGCATCAGGTCCGAGACCAGCCGGGGCCAGCTGGGCTCGCCCTCGCCGATGACGATGCTGTCGGCGTGCCCCGCGGCCTCCTCGGGCATCGCCGTAACGTGCAGCCCCCCGAGAATCACCAGCGTGCCTGCGGCGCGGTAGCGGTCCGCCAGGGCATAGGCCTCCTTGATCTGCGCGGTGAAGCTCGAGATTGCAACCGCATCGAACTCTCCGGGCAGACCGTCGACCGCGCCCAGGCTCTCGACCTCGACGTACTCCAGGTCGATCGCGCCGGGGGTCAGGCCGGCCAGGGTCAGCAGCCCCAGGCTCGGCAGCGACGCCACCACCTGACTTCGCTCCAGTAGCCCGGGCATCGTCAGGCCAAAGCCGGTGAGCTCCTCGTTGTGGGCGCGCACGCCGCTCATGGCGATCAGTCCAAGCTTCATGATCCCGTCCATCCCAGCAGCAGGCTGGTCACGCCGACGAGGACGCCGGTAACAGGAATGGGGAACAGATGGCGAAGCGGCTTGCGCCAGGCGGTCAGGAAGCAGCAAAGCGGCATGCCCACCAGCCCCACCAGGAAGCCGGCGGATGCGACCTTCAGATTGATCTCGGGAACCGCCAGAACGCCTGCGGTGAGGGCAAAGAGGATATTGACGAAACCCATGCCGAAGAACGCGATATGGCCCAGCCGTACCATGCGCCGCTGATAGCTCCCATAGCCGCCGAGCCAGGCGTCCCGATGAAAGAACATGCCGATCACGGCGCCCGAGACCACGCCCGCGATCACCCCGAGCCAGCCTGCGAGCAGATTGAATGCGGACCAATGCATGAGGCGCCTCCGGCGTTGAGCGCGTCCAGATCCAGCCGGTCGTACCCTCTACCCAGCAACGATGTCCACCACCGAGGCTACGCGCGCCGCCCCGTCTGAACAATGGCCCCGGCTCCTGCCGACTGCGGCCCCGGAGTAGACGGAGCGGACAGCGACTGCAGCCGGCTTTGCGGACCGGGTCCGGCCGGTACCCGGTCGCACCCCTTCACGGCGCCCCGCGGGACGCGCTCCGGCGCTCGAATCCTTTCAGAAAGTTCTCCACGAGCATGCGTGCCATCTCGTCGGTCGTCTGGCCGCCGGCCAGGTCCATGCGGTGGCGTATTCTGAGCGTGCAGATGCCGTGCACGCTCGCCCAGAGCACCCGCGCCGCCTGCTCGATCTCCTGCCCGGAGCGCTGGTCGGCCAGAGGCGCCAGCGCGGCCTCCACGAGCCCGAACACCCGGCCCAGCCGCGCCTGGTACCAGTCCGGCAGCGCACTGCCCCGCTCGGTCACATACTCGAACAGCAGGTTCCAGCGGGGCGTCTCGGCCTCGGCGTAGGCGATGTACGCCTCGGCCAGGGCCAGCAGGCTCTCCCGAGGCGCGGAGGCGCCGCCGCGGCGGGCACGCAGCCACTCGTAGAGCGCATCCAGCGTGAGGCCGTTCAGCTGCAGCACGAGGTCCTCCAGATCCTCGAAGACCAGGTAGAGGGTGCCCACGGTATAGCCGATGGCCCGTGCCACCTTGCGGGTGGACAGGCCCTTGTAGCCCTCCTCGGTCACGATGGCCTCGGCGGCGGCGAGGGCCATCTGCCGGATCTCCTCGCGACTGTGGTCACTGCGTCTCGCCATCCCCGAGCTCCCCCTTGAGCTGTCCCGAGAACAATCCTAGCGGATAATTGAACACCGCTCAATATTGTGCTACAAAATTATTGAACGCTGTTTATTATCTGTAGCCTGACCGACCCGCCGCTTCGCGCGGGTCTCTGAGGGGCTTAAATTGAACATTGTTCAATAAGGAGACGCACCATGAGCCGATACACTCGACCGACGATCTGGGTACGGGCCCTGGCCCTGGTGGCCGGCCTTCTGGCAGGCAGCTGGGCCCAGGCCGCGGGCCTGCTCACCCCGAGCGACGGCAGCCTGCCGCCGCTCGAGCTGCGCGAGCACAGGGTCGCCGTGGTCATCGAAGACGGCTACGCCGTCACAACCGTCGAGCAGGTGTTCCACAACCCTCACCCCCGGGACCTGGAGGCCGTCTACTCCTTTCCGGTGCCCGAGCACGGCGCCGTGGGTGAGTTCACGATGTGGATCGACGGCCGGCCGGTCACGGGCGAGGTCCTGGAAAAGCAGGAGGCCCGCCGCGTCTACGAGGAGGAGAAGCAGGCCGGACGCGATGCGGGCATCACCGAGAAGGACGGCTACAAGACCTTCGACATCAGCCTGTCCCCGGTGCGCGCGGGCCAGGACACCCGCACCCGACTGGTCTACTACCAGAGGGCCGTCGTCGACACCGGCGTCGGACGCTACGTCTACCCGCTGGAGGAGGGCGGGGTGGACGAGCAGAGGCTGGCATTCTGGACCGCCGACCCCGGGGTGACGGCCGCATTCAGCTTCGATCTCCACCTCAAGTCCGCCTACCCCGTGGACGCCGTACGTCTGCCCGACCAGCCGCACGCCCAGGTGACCCAGGTCGGCCCCGGCGAATGGCGGGTGCACATGGGCACCCGGGGCGGCGGCTCAGCCCCGGCAGAGGAGGACCCGGCCACGGCGTTCGATCCCCGGCGGCAGAGCGGCACCGCGTTCACCCTGGACAGGGACCTGGTGGTCTACTGGCGCCATCAGGACGGCCTGCCGGGCAGCGTGGATCTGGTCGCCTACAGGCCCGACCCTGCGAAGCGCGGCACCTTCATGCTCACGCTCACCCCGGGCGACGACCTCCAGCCGATCTCCGGCGGCAGCGACTGGGTGTTCGTGCTGGACGTCTCCGGCTCCATGCAGGGCAAGTTCGCGACGCTCGCGGACGGCGTGCAGCGCGCCCTGGGCAGGCTGCGTCCGGGCGATCGGTTCCGCATCGTCCTGTTCAACAGCGGGTCCCGGGAGCTGACCCAGGGCTACGAGACCGCCACGCCCGAGGCGGTGAAGCACTACAGCCAAGCCGTGGCCGGCATCCGGCCGAGCAACAGCACCAACCTCTACGCCGGTCTGCAGCAGGGCCTGGAAGCCCTCGACGCCGACCGTACCAGCGCCATCGTTCTGGTCACCGACGGTGTGGCGAACGTGGGCGAGACGGCGCAGCGAGAGTTCATCGAGCTGATCAAGGGCAAGGACGTCCGGCTGTTCACCTTCATCATGGGCAACAGCGCCAACCGGCCGCTGCTTGAGGCCCTCACCGGCGCGTCCGGCGGATTCGCCGTCAGCGTGTCCAACAGCGACGACGTCGTCGGCCGGATCCTCACCGCCGTGGGCAAGGTGACTCACCAGGCCCTTCACGGCGTCGAGGTGGAGATCAGCGGACTCAAGGTGGCCGACGTCGCCCCGCGGGAGGTCGGAAGCCTCTACCGCGGCCAGCAGCTCGTGCTCATGGGCCACTACTGGGGAGAGGGCACCGCGCGAATAGAGCTCACCGGGCGCATCTCCGGACAGCCCAAGCGCTACGGCACGGCGTTCTCGTTCCCGGCGCAGGCCGAAGCCAACCCCGAGCTGGAGCGCCTCTGGGCGTATGCCAGCATCGAGGCCATGCAGGCCGAGATGGAGGCGTTCGGCGAGATGGCGGACCTGGAACGGGCCGTCACGGACCTGGCTCTGGAGCACGGACTGGTGACCGACTACACGTCGATGGTTGTGCTCCGCGAGGAGCAGTTCGGCGCCCGCGGCATCCAGCGGAGCAACCGGGCGCGCGTCGCGATGGAGCAGGCCGCCCGGCAGCAGCGGGCCGAGTCCGCCCCGGTCTCGCGGCGGGTGGACAGCCAGCAGCCGATGTACAGCGGCAGCCGTGCCGACCACTCCGGCGGCGGGGCGCTGGACGGGTGGAGCCTGGCGCTGATTGCGATTCTCGCGATCGGCCTGGCGGGGGTCCGCCGCCGCGCGGACCGGACGGCATGAGCCTGCGGGCCCTCGCCCGTGCCGGCGGCGATGGGCTCGCCCCGCCGCGGCTCACCCTGGCGGTCGCCCTCCTGGCGGCCGCCCTCTATGTCCTCGCCGGACCCGCGCCGCCGACCTGGGTGCTCGAACGCACGGCCGTCGCCGAAGGAGAGTGGTGGCGCCTGCTGAGCGGCCACCTGGCACACAGCGACCCGGAGCACCTGCTCTGGAACCTGGGGGCCCTGCTCGGGATCGGCTGGATGCTGGAGCCGCGCCGTCCCGCGGCCTTCGCGTGGGGGCTGGTCGCCGGCGCTGCGGCGGTGGACACCTGGCTCCTGGCCGGTCTGCCCGGCCTGGAGCGCTACTGCGGACTGTCCGGGGTGCTGAACACCCTGCTGCTGATCCTGCTCGTGCGCCTGTGGCGGGAGACCCGCCACCCCTTGGTCCCGACGATCGGCGCGGCGGCCCTGGTCAAGCTGACGGTCGAGCTCCAGTCGGGCCAGGCCGTGCTTACCCACACGGCCTGGCCCAGCGTGCCGTCGGCCCATCTCGCCGGATTGCTCGGGGGCGTCGTCGCGCTGCTGCTCGCGCGGTTGGGCGCTGACGCACGCCGCAGCGCGCCGCCTGTCGGCGGCGGAGAGCGCAGCGGGCGCCCGTACCGTCCAAGGCCCGCGGCCCGTGGAGGCGGACTGGCGCCATACGGGACCCGCCGAGCAGAATACCTGCATGGAGCATTGGACCGAGTACACGCGGTTCCTCACCGCCCTGGTGGTCATCCTGGACCCCTTCGCCGCCGTCCCGGTCTTCCTCGGCCTGACGGCTGACCACAGTCCGGCCGAGCGGGCCCGGGTCGCGCGGATCGTCGCGCTCAGCGTCGGCGTCGTGCTCGTCCTGGCGGCGCTGTCCGGCGAGCAGATACTCCGCGCCATGGGAACCAGCCTCGCGTCGTTCCGTGTCGGCGGCGGGATAGTGCTGCTGCTCATGGCGCTGGCCATGCTGCGCGGCCAGCCCGACAACCTGCGCGCCACCCCTGGGGAGGCCCGCGCAGCGGCCGACAGGCAGTCGGTCGCCTTGGTGCCCATCGCCATTCCACTGCTCGCGGGTCCGGGCTCTATCAGCACGGTCATCATCCAGATGCACCGCTCCACGGCCCCCCACCACCAGGCCCTCGTGGTGGGCTGTATCCTCTTGGTCTGCGTCCTGCTCTGGGCGGTGCTGCGCCTTGCCGCGCCCATCGGCAGCGCCCTCGGCCCGATCGGGCTCAATGTCCTCAACCGCCTGTTCGGGCTGATCCTCACCGCAATCGCGGTGGAGATCATGGCCAACGGGCTCCGGGTGCTGTTCCCGCTCCTCGGTGGAACGACGGCATTGTCCTGATAGGGCGGAAGGCGAGACCGGGTCCCGCACCCGCCTTCGGCTGCCGACGGACACGCGCCGGGGGCCTACACTCAGGGGGTGGACGGCGGCGGGCCCGCCCTGACCGCCGCATCGCCGGACTGCCACCCGGCCGGCCCGCAGCCAGCGCAGCGCAATCCGGAGATGATCGCCACCGGGACCCCGCCAACGCCGATGACCGAGCCACCCAGACAGGTCGACGTAGTGATCATCGGGGCCGGCCCCGCGGGGCTCTTTGCGGCCCTGGCCCTGGCCGGACGGCTCGACGTGCTCGTGCTCGACCGCAAGGGGCGTCCGGGTGGGGCCGGCGGCGCCACCGACGGCAAGCTCAACCTGTCGCCGCAGATCGGACTGGACCTCCGCGAGCTGGGCCTCACGGAGGAGGATGCCAGCGCCCGCATACAGGCGGTCGACCGGGTGTTCCTCGAGCACGGAGCGGACCCCACAGTGCACGGGACGGACGAGGACCGGATTCGCTGGTGGCTGGATAGGGTCTCGTGGGTGCGGCGGCGCACTCCCAAGGGGGACTGGGACATCCGTCTGGTGCCGGTCCGGCAGCGGCACATGGGGACGGACTTCGCACACCGCGTCACGGCGGCGATGGCGGAGACCATCCGGCGGCGGGGTGGCAGCTTCCGGCTGGAGACGGAGGTCGAGGAGGTCCGGCGCGAGGCGGACGGCGGCTTCCTCACCGAGACCTCCCGCGGTCCTGTCCGCTCCAACTTCCTTCTGGCCTGCCCGGGCCGCGAGGGGGCCCACTGGTTCCGGGAGAAGGCGCGGTGCCTGGGTGTGCGCACGGAGTATGGGGCCATCGACATCGGCTGTCGGGTGGAGGTGGCCTCCGCGGTCTACGACGAGATCACGGGAGTTCTCTACGATCCCAAGTTCATCTTCAACACACCCACGCACCAGGACCGGACGCGCACCTTCTGCACCAATCCAGGCGGGCGGGTGCGGGTGGAGGAGCACCGGGACTTCCGCCTGGTCAACGGCGATGCCCTGAAGGCGCAGAAGACGTCCAACACCAACTTCGCCATCCTGAACACGGTGAGCATGACCGAGCCGCTGCAGGACACCACCGCGATGGGCCAGCAGGTGGCCAGCTTCGCCAACTTCTGGGGCGGCGGCCACAGCCTGATCGTACAGCGCTGGGGCGACCTGCTCTCCGGCCGGCGCTCCAAGGCGGAGACCTTCTCCTCCTCGGACCTTGGGTTCGACAAGCTGATTCCCACCCTGCCGCCGGGCCCGGGGGTCACTCCGGGCGACATCTCCTTCGCCTATCCGGGGCGGATCGTGCGCAACCTTCAGGAGAGCCTGGAGCTGCTCGCGCGGGTCATCCCGGGCGTTGCCCATCCCTCCACCGTCATCTACGTCCCCGAGATCAAGTTCTACGACGTGCGCTACCCCACCAGTGCCGACCTTGAGACAGGCGTGCCCGGTCTCTTCGTCGCCGGCGACGGCGCGGGTAAGTCCCGGGGCATCGTCGGCGCGGCGGTCAACGGGGCGATGGCGGCGGAGGGAATACTGCGTTGCGCGGTCGGCTGAGCGCACCTGCCGCCCGGGTGCGATGCCTCAGTCGGTGGCGCGCCGGGCCCTCCCGCCGGTGCGTCCCCGCCACATGCCTCCCGCGCGAAGAGACCCCGAGCCCACTCTGCGCCCCGGTCGGCTGCTCTATACTCCGGACACCGCCGCGGCCGGTGCCGGCCCCAGCCGAACCGGGTGCCGCACCTGCCCGTGCACGGGCTGTCCAACCAGACAGCCCGCCATTCGGGAACCCAGGGGTCCACCGCAGCCGGGCCTGTCCCCTAACACCAAACGAGGAGCCCCCATGAATCGTTCGCTGATGTTCGCGTTTGCCGCGTTTCTCACGCTGTCGCTGGTCTGCGCTCGGTCGCTGGCCGCGCAGGAGGAGAGTTATGCCCCGCAGAAGGTCGTCTATCACGTCAACTTCGATGGAGGCGATGCAGACAAGCGTTACTTCTCGACCCTGGGCAACGTCCTGAACCATATCAACGCCGTGGGAAAGAACAAGCTGGACCTGCGGGTCGTGATGAACGGCGACGGCCTCGGACTGCTGATGGAGGCAAAACAGAACGCGGACCTCGCCCAGCGGATCGGCAACCTCAAGTCCCTGGGCGTACAGTTCAAGGTATGCAGGAACACGCTCACCGGGCGCGACATCGCCCTCGACGACCTCTACGACGCCTGGGAGGAAGACATCGTTCCGAGCGGCGTGGCCGAGGTCGCCAAGCTGCAGCAGGACGGCTTCTCGTACGTGAAGACCTATTGAATGAAATGGTGAAATGGGGTCGGTGACAAACGAAAGCGCGAATGCTTCTCGTTTGTCACCGACCCCATTATTGCACCTCGTCGAGGGGCTGCATGGACCACCAGCGCCGACCGCCCCGGGTGCGGGGCTCCAGGCCGGTGCGCGCCTCGGCGCTGAGCCCCCCGGACAGCCGCTCTCTGAGGTCGCGGGCGACCCGCGGATGGTAGTAGTGGTACTCGTGCCCGGTGATCTGATAGCGGCCGATCGGCGTGACATCAACGGTCTCCATGCCCGCGGCGACGGTAAGATATTCACCGCCCTGGCCCAGCCGCGGGTGTCCGTGCAACCGTCGTGAGAGAGCCATCGCCGCATCGTTCTCGGAGACGTAGAGCGTCACCGGACCGGTGAGCCGCCGTATCCCGCCGTAACGCTGCAGAAAGATGTCGCGGTCGATGTCCGGGGCGATGAGAACGAGATCGCCGACGTAACGCCGGGCCCCGGGCGCGCAGTGCAGCCGCTCCAGCGCGAGCATCACCGCCCGAGCCCCCAGGCTGTGGGCCACCACCTGGAGCCGCCGTCCACCGAAGCGGTCGGCGAACGCCGAGACCAGCGCGGCCAGGTCCGGGATGCTCCACTCCATGTCCGTGGTGTCCGAGGCGTACGCCGTGGGGTCGCCGTCCGAAGGCCAGGTGAACAGGACGACCCGGCGCTCCGGCCCCAGAGCCCTCTGCAGCGCGCCCGCCCGCCGGCAGGCACGCTCGAAGTCCTGGCTGTAGCCATGGACGAACAGGACCAGCTTGCGGCCCTCCCCGCCCCTGAGCCACCGGTCGACGGCATCGTGTAAGCCTGCGGCGTCCGCCAGCGGCGCGGGCCGCACGTCCTGCAGCGCCTCGGGCACGTAGAACGGCAGCCGCTGCGCGAGATCTTCGAGCACCGGGATGGGCGAGTAGGTCACCGAGCAGCGGCCGTAGTCCACCGGCCCCCGCTCGCCCCCGTATCCGGACCCGTCGTCCGCGCCGCTCCCGCGACGCCGGTCGGTGACGTAGAGGACGTCCACGGTCCGCGCGGCCGCCGCTTGGCCCTCCCCCGGCCCCTCCTGCCCGGCGGCAGGCGCGCCGCCGCCCAGGGCGAGCACCGCCCAGAGCCCCGCGGCGGCGCGGACCCACCGGAGCCTGCCTCGGAGCGGACACCGGGCCAATGAACTCGACGACTGCATCGGACCGCAACCCTCCGTACGGAACAATCGGGCCAGCATAGGAGAGGGCCGGATCCGGGCTAGAGCCGGGCGCTGGCCCGATGATCCGCTCGCCCGCGTCGGCCGCTGCGCCCTCAGGCTGCCACGTCGCCGAACTGCAGCGCCGCCAGCCGCGCATAGAGCGCGTTGCCCGCCACCAGCTCCTCGTGAGTTCCTACGGCCACGATGCGTCCCCTGTCCATGACGACGATGCGGTCCGCCTGCTTCACCGTCGCCAGCCGATGGGCAATGACCAGCGTGGTGCGGCCCCGCATCAACCGCTCCAACGCCGACTGCACGACCCGCTCGCCCTCGGCGTCCAACGAGCTCGTCGCCTCGTCCAGCAGCAGGATGGGCCCACTCTTCAGCATGGCACGCGCGATCGCGATTCGCTGACGCTGACCGCCGGAGAGCCGCAGGCCCCGCTCGCCAAGAAAGCTGTCGTAGCCTTCGGGCAGCTCACGGATGAATTCGTCGGCGGCCGCGGCCTTCGCGGCCTCCACCACGTCCCCGTCGCCGGCGTCCGGCCGTCCGTAGCGGATGTTCTCCATCGCGCTGGTGCCGAACAGCACCGTGTCCTGAGGCACCAGGCCGATCTGCCGCCGCAGCTCCTGCGGGTCCACGCGCGCGATGTCGACGCCATCCATGCGAATCCTGCCGGACTGCGGATCGTAGAAGCGCAGCAGCAGCTGAAAGCTCGTGCTCTTGCCCGCGCCCGAGGGCCCCACGATGGCCAGGGTCTCCCCGGGCTCGATCACAAGGGAGAAATCCGTCAACGCGTCGGTCTCCGGCCTTGACGGGTAATGGAAGGCGACGTGCTCGAATTCGATGCGACCGCGGCAACGCTCGGGCAGATGGAGCGGCGCGGCAGGCGGCGCGATGGCCGGCCGCGCCTCCAGCAGCTCCGTCAGCCGCTCCATTGCGCCGGCGCCCCGCTGAACCTCGCCCCATACCTCGCTCAGGGACGCCGCCGAAGAGCCCACGAAGACGGCATAGAGCAGAAACTGGCCGAGCTCGCCGCCGGTCATCTCCCCGGCGACCACCGCACGCGAGCCCACCCACAGCACCAGGGTGATGGCGCCGAACACCAGGATCACTCCGAGGGCCGTGATGGCCGCCCGCACTCGTGTGCGGCGCACAGAGGCCTCGAAGCTGGCGTGCACCGCCTGGCCGAAACGCTCGCTCTGCAGGGCCTCCAGGGTGAACGCCTGCACCGTCTGGATCGCATTCAGCATCTCTCCGGCCAGGCCGCTGGTATCGGCGACGCGGTCCTGGGCCGTTCGGGAGAGCATGCGTATGCGCCGGCCCACGGCGATCAGCGGGACGATGACAACAGGAATGAGCAGCAGGATGTAGCCGGCGAGGTGCAGGCTGGTCAGCATCAGCATCACCAGCGCGCCCACGAGCGTCACCGACGTGCGCAGCGCAATGGAGAGGCTCACCCCGGAGATGCTCTGCACCAGGGTCGTGTCGGTGGTGAGACGGGACAGCACCTCGCCCGTCCGCGTCACCTCGAAGAACAGCGGGTCCATGCGGATCACCCGATCGTAGAGGCGGGTGCGGATATCCGCGACCACGCGCTCCCCGAGCCAGCTCACCAGGTAGTAGCGCAGGGCCGCGAAGCCCCCGAAGATCACGGCGGCCGCCAGGAACCCGCCGAAGTAGCGGTTGATCGTGCCAACGTCACCGTCGGAAAACCCCCTGTCGATCAGGAATCGGAGCGCCACCGGAAGCGCCAGCATGGCGGCCGCCGCCACCAACAGCGCCGCCAACGCGGCGACCAGGGTCGGCCAGTACGGACGGATGAACGGCCACAACGTGGCCAGCGGCCGCAGGGATCGCGACTTCGGGCGGTCTTCCGGGTCCATGGCGCCTATTGCGGGGGTGGCCCCGCGGCATGTCAATGCGGCGGTCGCCGCGCGGAGGGGCTCAGACGCAGGCGCGGCAAGCGCCGACGATGTCTTGGGCGGCACGAACTTCCGGCATCAGCGTTCCGCGGCGCTCGGTCGGCGGCCGATGGCGGGGAGCCCCGGCGGGCTGAGAGAGCGCGGGATACCCGCATGCCGGACGGGACTGACTGACGGAGCGCGTGGGCCGATCCCCGGGCGTTGGCGGACAGCGATCTCAGCGGCTTGGCCGAGAGATCGCCGCGGCCTCGGATCCGGCCCCCGGTCGCTCGGACCGGAAGCCGTGCCCCCGGCCCGGGGCGCGGGCGACCCTCACCCGGTCAACGAATCTCCCGCTCCGGTGCCCGGGGCGAATTCTGGGGCATGATGACCACGGGGGAGCCGCCATATCCGCCGTATCCGCCATAGCCCGGGTAGCCGCCGTAGCCGCCGTAGCCCGGGTAGCCGCCGTAGCCGCCGTAGCCCGGGTAGCCGCCGTATCCGCCGTAGCCCGGGTATCCGCCGTATCCGTAGCCCGGGTAGCCGTAACCGCCCCGGTAATCGTCGTATCGGTCGTTGTCTCCGCCCATCCATTTGGAGGGGTTCATCATGTTGCCGAAGTCGAACGCCTGCGCCGTGCCGGCGAGCGCCAGCCCGACGGCGGCGACTATCCAGCTGACCTTTTTTGCGGATGCTTGCACGTTAATTGATCCTTATCTGGTGGTGTGTGGTTGGGCAGGGCCAACCCTGAGAGCGCGCGGATAGCGACGGCGTGACCCTGGACGCCCCTTATCCCACTTGCGCGGGTCGAGGTCAAACCGAAGCGGCGCCGGCAAGGCGGTAGACCGGGGACGGACGGCCGTTTTCCGAGAGCGCCGGTTTGATGGTACTGTAGCCTCAGCTGCCCATGATAGTCATGGAAGAGGGCTCAGATGCCAGGAAGGCCTCCCACCGCGCTGTCCGGCGCATCGATCACGTTGATTCGGCGGGGCAACCGCCGGCAGGCGGATTTCCGCGCCCATTCGTGCTATCCCGCCCGCATCCCTTCGCGCCCGGAATGCACCGTCCACGCGTGCCTCCCGGCGGCCGGGCATGCTCACCCTGGCCTGGCGCCGAATACGTCGGCGGGAGCCGGCACCTCATGAAATCACCCGGTCGGCGCCAGATCCAGGACTCTGATCGCAGCCGCCGAGGAAGCCGCGGGCCCGCGGCAGGCCGGGTCCGTTCCAGCCTGGCCCGAGGAGACGACCGTGCCTTGGCCCACTCCCTTCATATCGGGCGGCGCCATCTTCGCGCCGACGCCTGTGGGCGGGGGCCCTCCGTTGATCCCCTCCTCTACCCCTCCGCGCCCGAAGGGTCGATCGCGTCCACGCCACGACCGAGCGCCGCCGCGCCTTTGACGCTCATGCGTGCCGCGTGGGGCCCAAGCCCCGACGGGCAGACGGTAATGCGAAGCAGGCAACCGCAATTTCCTGCTTTATGTGCAATGGTCGGGCGAAACGTCAAATTCGCCGGAAGGTTGTCATGCGGTCCCTTGGGGGCGCTGTCACGTGTAATCGCCTCGCCGGCGTCTCGGCGCAGCACCCAGCGCACCGCATCGGGAGGGCGCGGGATACACGGCACGGGCCAGCATGGGGTCGCGGGGGCCGAGCAACCCGTCCGCGAACCCGTAAGGTGCAGGGCGGCATCTCTGCGGCGCGAGGCGCGGCAGAGATGCCGCCCTGCACCTTA
>JASFUT010000056.1:0-13773 GCA_050050175.1 Chromatiales bacterium | reverse complement strand
CCGTCGTGGAGCAGCTCGACCCCGTCGAAGTCCGCGCGGGTGGCCTGGCGGACGAACAGGGCCGCGGGCCCGGGCCGGTTGCGGCGCAGCCAGTCGACGGCGGCCACGGGTGGCGTGAGGATCTCCGAGGCGGGGATATCGATCCCCATGCGCGAGAGCTTCTCGGAAATGGCGGCGCGCGGGCGCGAGCTGGTGTTGGTCAGGAACAGGTGCGGGATGCCGGCGTCGCGCACCCAGTCGATCACGTCCGCCGCGCCGGGCACCGGACGTTCCCCCTCGTAGATCACGCCGTCGATATCGAAGAGGATCGCCTTCAACGCCGCACTCCATTCCACCCCAGGATAGGCTCCACCGGGATTATTGCGGGGGCCGCCGGGCTTTCCAACCCCGGACGCCGACAGGGATCGCCTAGAATCCCGCCATGCGGATACATCTCATCGCCGTGGGCACCCGGATGCCCGCCTGGGTCGAGGCGGGCTATTCGGAGTATGCCAAGCGCCTGCCGCGGGAGTGCCGGCTGGAGCTGGTCGAGATCGCGGCGGGCCGGCGCGGCAAGGGTGGGAACGTCGCCCGCGCGCTGCGCGACGAGGGCGGGCGGATGCTCGCCGCGGTCCCCGCGGGCGCACAGTCGATCACCCTGGAGGTCGAGGGGAGGGCCTGGAGCACGGAGGGGCTCGCCGAGCGTCTGAGGGTGTGGATGGGAGACGGCCGGGACCGGGCGCTCCTGGTAGGCGGACCCGAGGGCCTTTCCGCGGAGTGCCGCGCGGCGGCCGAGCTGAGCTGGTCGCTGTCCCCGCTCACGCTTCCGCACCCGCTGGTGCGCATCCTGATCGCCGAGCAGATCTACCGGGGCTGGAGCCTGCTCGCGGGGCATCCCTATCATCGCGGATGATGGCCCTGCGCTCCCGGGGCTCGGCGGCTGGTCGCACGGGTCTCCGAGGGGCTGGTCAGACCGCCCCCGGAGGCCACGGCGGCTTCCCCGGCCGCCGCCTTCGCCGCGTGAAGGGGGCCCCCCCACACGCCGGATCCGCCCACCCGTACCCGATGTGAACCGTCTGCCTGTCTGCCGGCTCAGCGTGCCCGAGTTGAAGCGCGCCTCCCTCTTCGGCTCTCCCGCCCCTGTGCTCGGCCTGCTGCCCCCCTGTCTTCCGCGCCCCGCTCGGCAACCGCCGATTCCGCGCTGCCGCCTTCAACACCCTGCGAAGCGGGTCGAGTGAGGTCTTCGGTCGGCTTCCGCCAGGGGACGCAGTGCCGTTAATGGTCTTCTTCAAGGCCTCCTGATCTCGGCGAGAGGGGTCGCGCTGGTTCGCTCCTCCGCCCGGGCCAGGACCTGGTCCGGGCACCTCTCGAAGCGCTTTCCCAGGGCCCTGGGGTTTCTCCGGCGGCTGCAACAGCGTCCTTGAACCGGGCGTACTGTCATACGAGGTTCACGCGGACGTCTTAAAAGGCTACGTTCTCACGCCCTGGGCCGAATCCCCGCCATGCGCATTCTGATGATCTCCGACGTGTACTTCCCCCGGGTCAACGGGGTGTCGACGTCGATCCAAACGTTCGCCCGCGAGTTCACCCGCGAGGGGCACGAGGTGACGCTGCTGGCACCGGACTACGGCGGGCCCGCGCCCGCCGAGCAGGAGCTGGAGGTGCTCAGGATTCCGGCGCGCCGGCTGCCGGTGGATCCGGAGGACCGCATGCTCCGCCGACCGGCGATCCGCCGCCGGCTGCCGGAGATAGCGGGGAGGGGCTACGACCTGGTGCACATACACACCCCCTTCGTGGCCCACTACAGCGGCCTGGGTCTGGCGCGGGCCCTGGACCTGCCCGTGGTAGAGAGCTACCACACCTACTTCGAGGAGTACCTGGACAAGTACCTGCCCTGGATGCCTCGGGGACCGCTGCGGTTCGCCGCCCGCCGGTTCTCCGCGAGCCAGTGCAATGCGGTCGATGCGCTGGTGGTGCCTTCCTCGGCCATGCTCGAGGTGCTGCGCCGATACGGCGTCCGCACTCGCGCGGAGGTCATCCCCACGGGGATCAACCTCGACCTGTTCCAGCGGGGCGACGGCGACCGGTTCCGGCTCCGACTGGGCATCCCCCCCGAACGCCCGGTGCTGGTCCACGTGGGGCGTATCGCCCACGAGAAGAACATCGACTTCCTCATCGACGTCGTGGAGCGGGTGCGCCGCTCGGTCCCTGACATTCTTCTGCTCGTGGCAGGCGAGGGGCCGGCCCGGCGAAGGCTGGAGGGGCAGGTGCGCCATCGGGGCCTGAACGGGGCCGTGCTATTCCTGGGCTACCTCTCGCGCGACGGCGAGCTCCAGGACTGCTATTGCAGCGGTGACGCCTTCGTGTTCAGCTCCCATACTGAAACCCAGGGCCTGGTGCTTCTGGAAGCCATGGCACTGGGCGTCCCCGTGGTGTCCACGGCGCGGATGGGCGTGCGCGACGTACTGAAGGACGGGGCCGGGGCTCTTATCGCCGAGCCGGAGCTCGAGGACTTCGCGGCCAAGACCGAGCGGGTCCTCACCGACCCGGCGCTGGGCGCGCGGCTGGGCGCGGCGGGCGCGGCCTACGCACGCGGTTGGACCGCACCGGAGCTGGCGCGCCGCAAGCTCGACTACTACTGGCGAGTCATCGGCGAGCGCGCCAGCCGCCCGGCGGCCTGAGCACGCCTCATCCGGCGACACCTCGCGCGGGCTCCGGCTCCATGGCGACGACCTGGTCCTGCTGCTCGGTCCAGCGCAGGATCTCCAGCCGGCCGTCGTGGTGCTCCACCAGCGCGGTGCAGCTTTCCACCCAGTCGCCACAGTTGCAGTAGAGGGTCCCGTCGATGTGGCGGATGCCGGCATGGTGGATATGCCCGCAGATCAGCCCGTCCGCTGCGTGCTCCGCGGACTCGCGCACGACTGCCTGCTCGAAGTTGCTGATGTAGTTGACCGCGTTCTTGACCTTGTTCTTGAGGTAGGCGGAGAGCGACCAGTATCCCAGCCCCAGCGATCGACGCAGCGCGTTCAGCCAGCGGTTGCTCCACAACAGAAGGACGTAGGCCCGGTCTCCGAGGAAGGCCAGAAACCGGCTGTACTGCATGATCCCGTCGAACTCGTCGCCGTGCAAGATGAGCAGCCGGCGACCGTCCACGGTCTGGTGGAGCGCAGTCCTTTTGATTGCGATGTTTCCGAACTGCAGCCCGACGTGATCGCGGAAGACCTCGTCGTGATTGCCGGGCACGTAGGTGACGCGGGTGCCGTGCTTGGCCTTGCCGAGCACGGCGCGCAGAACGTCGTTATGGGCCTGAGGCCAGTAAACGCCCCGGCGCATGTTCCACACGTCGATGATGTCGCCGACCAGGTAGAGATGCTCGCACTCGACCGACTTCAGGAAGTCCAGGAGGTACTCCGCGCGGCTGCCACGGAACCCCAGATGCACATCGGAGATCCAGACGGCTCGGAACCGCAGCGGTCGGAGGACGCGGACATTGGACATGGCAGTGCTCCGGCGTGGGTTTCGCGGATGATGGGCCCGCCTTGTTTCTCTTTCGTGTACAAACAGTTGTGCCCGGATGACAGATGGCGGCGCATGAGCGAGCGGGTCCGCTCCCCCACCGCAGCGGAAGTGCAGGGGGCGAGCAAGGGCCCGGATCCGGGCATCTCTGGTATATTGACCCGGGAGACCGAGGCCCGAGCCGGGCAGGCCGCACTGGACGGAATCGATCGTGAGCGCTCCCAGGATCCATCTCGCGACCCAGTCACCGCGCCGCCGGGAGCTGCTGGCGCGCCTCGGGCTGGACTTCGACGTGCTCCCGATCGACGTCGACGAGACGCCGCTGGAGGGTGAGGCACCGGAGCTGCTCGTGGTACGCACCGCCCTGGACAAGGCGCGTGCCGGGGTCCGCAGCCTGGGAGGGGATGGGTTTCGAGCCGTGCTCGGCGCAGACACCGCGGTGGTGATCGACGAGCACATCCTGGGCAAGCCCCGGGACCGGCGCGATGCGCTGAGCATGCTGGACCGCCTTTCCGGTCGCACCCACCTGGTTCTGACCGGCGTTGCGATCGCCACACCGAGAGGCGAGGCGAGCCGATTGAGCGTCAGCCACGTCGGCTTCCGCCGCATCACCCCCGCGGAGGCCTCCGCCTACTGGGATACGGGAGAGCCCTGCGACAAGGCCGGGGCCTACGCCATCCAGGGCCTGGGCGCCGTGTTCGCCGAGCGTCTGGAGGGGAGCTACTCGGGGGTCATGGGGCTGCCTCTGTTCGAGACCGCCGAGCTGCTCACCGCTGCGGGCGTCGAGGTCCTGCCCGGAAGGCCGGCGCCGGTGCAGGGATGAGCGAGGAGATCCTGGTCAATGTCACCCCCCCGGAGACCCGCGTCGCGGTCATCGAAAACGGAATCGTCCAGGAGGTGATCATCGAGCGCGCCCGCCGCCGGGGGCTGGTGGGAAATATCTACAAGGCCCGCGTGTCCCGGGTGCTCCCCGGCATGCAGGCGGCATTCGTCGACATCGGCCTGGACCGGGCCGCCTTCCTCCACGCCTCGGACATCTTCACCCCGAACGGCGAGCCGCGTCCCGAGGCGATCAACGAGCTGGTGCACGAGGGCGGCGAGCTGCTCGTGCAGGTGGTCAAGGACCCCCTGGGCACCAAGGGCGCCCGCCTGACGACCAACGTCTCCATCCCGTCGCGCTATCTGGTCTACATGCCGGCGCTCGCCAACGTCGGAGTCTCGCAGAAGATCGAGGATGAATCCGAGCGCCAGCGCCTGCGCGAGATCCTGGGCAGTCTGGTCGGCGAGTCCGGCCAGGGTGGAGGCTACATCGCCCGCACGGCGGCCGAGGGTGCCGAGGAATCCTCCCTGCGCGCGGACCAGCGGTTCCTGTCGCGTCTATGGGGCTCCATCCAGGAGCGCTGGAGGAGTGCCGCTGCCTGCGAGCTGATCCACGAGGACCTGCCGCTCGGGCTGCGGGCGCTGCGGGATCTGGTGGGGCCGGGCGTGGAGAAGATCCGCATCGACTCGCGTGAGAGCTGGGAGCGCGCCATCGGCTTCGCCGAGCGGCTGATCCCCGACATCCACGCCGCGATCGAGTACTACCCGGGCGAGCGCCCCATATTCGACCTCTACGGCGTCGAGGACGAAATTCAGAAGGCGCTCCAGCGCAAGGTCGAGCTCAAGTCCGGGGGCCACCTGGTCATCGACCAGACCGAGGCCATGACCACCATCGACGTCAACACGGGCGCCTTCGTCGGCCACCGCAACCTCGAGGAGACCATCTTCAAGACCAACCTGGAGGCGGCTCAGGCGATCTGCCGTCAGCTTCGCCTGCGCAACCTCGGCGGGATCATCATCATCGACTTCATCGACATGACCGACGACGAGCACAAGCGGCAGGTGCTGCGCGCCCTGGAGAAGTGCCTGGCCCGTGACCACGCCAAGACCCACATCACCGAGGTCTCGAGCCTCGGGCTGGTGGAGATGACACGCAAGCGCACCCGGGAGTCTCTCGAGCACGTGCTCTGCGAGTCCTGTCCGCACTGCGCCGGGCGCGGCTCGCTCAAGACCGCCGAGACCACCTGCTACGAGATCTTCCGGGAGATCCTGCGCGAGTGGCGCCAGTTCGACGTGGAGTCCCTGCTGGTGCTCGCCTCGCCCGAGGTCGTCGACCGGCTGCTCGACGAGGAGTCCACACACCTTGCCGAGCTCGAGCAGTTCATCGGCAAGCCGATCCGCCTTCAGGCCGAGGCACTGTACAACCAGGAGCACTATGACGTGGTGCTGATCTGACCGCGTTCGATGATCCGCCTGCTCAAGCCACTGGCCGCCAAGCTCTGGCTCGCCGTCATTCTCCTGGTGGTCGTCGCCGGCATCCTGGTCGGCGCGGCCCGGGTCCTGCTGCCCGCGGTGGCGGAGTACCGTGCGGAGGTCGCGGCCTGGGCCGCCGAGCGGCTGGGCCAGCCCGTGCGCATCGGCGCCCTGGGAGCGAGCTGGCGGGGGCTCGGCCCGCAGCTGGTGCTCTCGGACGTGGCGCTGATCAACGCCGCGACCGGCGAGTCCGCCCTTAATCTGAGCGAGGTCCGGCTCGACCTCGACCTGATCGGAATGCTCGCCACCGGGCGCCTCCAGGCGAACCGCCTGACCGTGGCGGGCGCCCGACTGCTGGTCAAGCGCCGGTCGGACGGCTCCATCGCCGTGGGCGGGCTGGAGGACCTGAGGCGCACCTCCGGGGATGCCTCGGGGCTGTTCCTGCTGCCGCAGGAACTGCGGCTGGTGGACAGCGAGGTCTACTGGCAGAACCTGGCCATCGGCGGCCGGCCGATGCGCTTCCGCGACGTGAGCGTGCGCCTGCTCAGTGAAGGCGAGCGCCGTCAACTCGACGCCAGTCTCCGCCTGCCGGGGGGCACCGGCGGGCGGCTCGAGCTGTCCGCCGACGTAACCGGCCGGATCGACCGCTCGGGCGACTGGACGGCCGAGGTCTACCTCAAGGGCGAACGCCTGGCGCTCTCGCGCCTGCTGCGGGACCGCCTTCCGGCCGGCTACTCCCTCGGTCCGGGGACGGCGGCGGTCGAGGTGTGGAGTCACTGGGCGAGCGGGCGCCTGCAGCACGCCGTCGGGCGCGTCGGCGTGGAGCGCCTCGCATTGACCGGTCCCAGGGGGCGCGAGCTGGAGCTGTCCCGAGGCGGGGGGCGCCTGCGCTGGTCGCGCACCGCCACCGGCTGGCTCCTGGAGGTCGCCGACTTCGCGGTGCAGCGCGCGGGCCGGCGCTGGCCGCAGAGCGCATTCGCGCTGGAGAGCCATCTCGATCCCGAGGGAAGGGTGCGCGTGCGCTTCGGCGCCGACTTCCTGCGCATCGAGGACATCCTGGCGGCGGTCGGCATGTTTCCGACACCCGACAACGCCTTCACCGAGGCGCTGCGCACCATCGCGCCCGCCGGAGACCTGCGAGGTCTCGCAGTGCGCTATGCCGAGACGGCGCACGGTCCCCGGTGGACCATGCGGGGGGCCGTCAGCGGGCTGGATGCGAAGGCATGGGGCAGGGTGCCCGGGGTGCGGGGGCTGGACGGACATTTCCGGGCGGATCAGGACGGCGGCCGCGTGGAGATCGACAGCCGTTCTCTTGCTCTGACCTTTCCGCGACTGCTCCGCCAGCCGCTGGAGCTCGACCGGCTCAACGCAGTGGTCCGCTGGCGGCATCGACCGGGCGGCGCACTGCATGTGGAATCCCGCGAGATCGTCGCCACCAATGCGGACATCGATACCCGCAGCCGGGTGGCCATCGACGTGCCGGCAGGCGGCCCGCCGCTGCTCGACCTGCAGACGAACTTCGCGAACGGCAATGCGGCCAATGCCGGGCGCTACTACCCCGTGGGCATCATGGGCGATCAGGTCGTCCGATGGCTGGACCGGGCCATCGTAAGCGGCCGAGTGGTATCCGGGGGGGTGATCGTGCGCGGCCCCCTGAACGAGTTTCCGTTCCACCGCACTCACGGAGGCCGTTTCGAGGTGCTCTTCGGGGTGGAGGATCTCCTGTTCGACTACCGCGAGGGCTGGCCCCGGCTCGAAGGGGTCACCGCCGAGGTACGCTTCCTCAACAACAGCCTGGCGGTCGATGTCTACGGGGCCGACATTCTGGAGAGCCGGGTGATCCACGCCGAGGCGCGCATCGCGAACCTCCACCCCGTGACCCCCGTAAAGGTGCGGGGAGAGGTGCGAGGCCCCCTGCGCGACGAGCTGCGGGTGCTGCGCGAAAGCCCGTTGAAGGAGCAGTTCGCCGGGCTCGCCAAGGGCCTTCGAGGCGCCGGCCCGACCCGGCTCTCCCTGGACTTCAGCCTGCCGCTGGCCAAGCGAGCCGACCAGGCCCTGCGGCTCGACGGGGTCCTGAAATTCGACGGCGCGATCCTGGCGCTGGTGGACTGGAACATCAATCTAAGCGACATTCGCGGCGAGCTGGGCTTCACCGACAAGACGGTGGAGGGCCGGGGGCTGCAGGCGCGGGCGTTCGGCTCACCCCTGGACGTGGACGTGGAGACGCCGGAAGGCGAGCAGCTGACCCGCCTGCGGGCGCGGGCCCGGCTGGGGCAGGAGGTGCTGATCGAGCGCGTCCCCCAGACGGCCCTGCTGCGGCCCCGGGGCACGGCCGGATGGACCCTGACCCTGGACATTCCCCACAGGGGGCCCTCGGGAAGAGGCCCTACCCATCTCGCTCTGGAATCGGACCTGGAGGGCATGGGCATCGACCTGCCGCCCCCCGTCGGGAAGGCCGCCGGGCAGCGGCGCGAGCTGCGCGTGGACAGCGAGCTGGTCGAGGGTGGTCCCTGGCCGCTGTCGCTGCGCTACGCCGACCTGGTGGATGCGGCCCTCCTGCTCGATCCGCTCGGCGACGATGCGCCGGGGCTGCAGCGAGGGGAGCTGCGCCTGGGAGGCGGCAGCGCGCAACTGCCCGACCGCGATGGCCTGATCATCCGCGGCCGCCTCGATGAGCTGGACCTCGCCCCCTGGCTGGCCCTGGACAGCGGACAGGGGAAGGGCGGAGGCGGGTCCGCGCTGATCGAGAAGCTCGACCGCCTGCAGCTCCGGGTCGGGCAGCTGCGCTACCGCGATGCGCTGGCGCTGGACAGGTGCTCCATCGACCTCAGCGCCACGGCCGAGGACTGGTCCGGGCCCATCGGCAGCGACCGTTTCGAAGGCTTCGTTCGCATCCCGCGGCATCTCGATCAGGCACCGATAGAGGCCCGCCTGCAACGGATGGATCTGGATTTCTCCGTCGCCGAAGCGGTGGAGGCGGACGCTGGCCGCGGCCCCATGGTCGACCCCACCACCCTTCCGGGGCTGGACCTTCGGATCAACGACCTGCGTGTCAACAACCACGCGTTCGGCGAGCTCACCCTGCTGGCGCTCTCCACCCCCGAGGGTCTGGAGCTCGAGCGCCTGGCGATTGACGAGGATCTGCTGAAGGTCGAGGCCAGGGGGCGCTGGCTGCGGGCCTTCGGCGAGCCCCCCCACTCGCAGATCGACTTCAACCTGAAGACGGACAACCTGGGAAAGCTCCTGGCCGGCATGGGCTTTTCGCCAAACGTCAAGGCGGAGCACAGCGAGCTGGCGGGGGAGCTGGCCTGGCCTGGGTCGCCGCTCGATCTGGACCAGCGGGCGGTCACCGGCCGGCTCCAGATGCGCATCGGCGAGGGGCGGTTCCTGGAGGTCGATCCAGGGGCCGGGCGCGTGTTCGGCCTGCTCAGCATCGGCACCCTCCAGCGTCGTCTCAGCCTGGATTTCAGCGACCTGGTGGGCAGAGGCCTGAGCTTCGACGAGATCCAGGGCAGCTTCACGCTGCTGGACGGGGACGCCTTCACCAACGACCTGATGATCCGGGGGCCTTCCGCGCGCATCGACCTGGCAGGCCGCATCGGCCTGGCGGCGCAGGACTACGACCAGCTGGCCACGGTGACCCCGGAGATCAGCTCCTCGCTTCCCGTGGCCGGGGCCCTGGCCGGCGGCCCCGCCGTCGGCGCGGCCCTGTTTCTCGCCCAGCGACTGATGGGCTCCCAGGTGGACCGCATCGCCAGATACCGATTCAGCGTCACCGGCCCCTGGCAGGACCCGAAGATCGAGCGGCTGGGCCGCGGAGAGCCCGACACCGAAGACGCGCCCCCTCCGCCCCCGGATCTGCCCGAGGCGGCCGCGGACCTCTCGGGCGGGGGCAGCGGCCTAGAGTGAGTAGGACCCATTGCACAATCCCGCGCTGCCGCGGCGACGGTGAGACAGCTTCTAACCTCTCGCCGTCCCGGTGGTTGTCTCCTCGGCGATGGTGCTATCCTCCCATCGCCATGCCAACGCGAGCGGCGCACTGACCGATGACCAACGAGCCCCAACGAGTGGCCGCCATCCAGATGGCGAGCGGCCCGAACGTCAGCGCCAACCTGCTGGAGGCGGAACGATTCGTCGCTGAGGCGGCGGAGGCGGGTGCCGGGCTTGTGGTGCTCCCGGAGAACTTCGGCTTCATGGGCAAGAGCGAGCAGGATCTGCTCTCCGTCCGGGAGGCGGAGGGCACGGGGCCGGTTCAGAGCTTCCTGTCCCAGACGGCCAGGCGCCACGGCGTGTGGCTGGTGGGCGGCACGGTGCCGATCGAGGCCCAGGACTCCGGCCACGTGCGCGCGGCCTGCCTGGTGTACAACGCGCGTGGCGAGCGCGCCGCGCGCTATGACAAGATGCACCTGTTCGACGTACACCTTCCGGAGGTGGACGAGCGCTACGCCGAGTCCGAGAGCATCGAGCCCGGAGACCGGGTGGTGGTGGTCGACAGCCCCTTCGGTCGCCTCGGTATCGCGGTCTGCTACGACCTGCGCTTTCCGGAGCTGTTCCGCAGCATGCGCGAGGTGGACGTAATATGCCTGCCTGCGGCATTCACCGCCATCACCGGCCGTGCCCATTGGGAGGTGCTGGTGCGCGCACGCGCCATCGAGAACCTCGCCTACGTGGTGGCCGCCGGCCAGGGAGGCTTCCACATCAGCGGCCGCGAGACCCACGGCCAGAGCATGATCGTGGACCCCTGGGGCATGGTCCTCGCCGAGCTGCGCCGGGGCACCGGCCCGGTGACCGCAGAGCTGCGGCTGGACTACCTCGCCGCCACCCGGCGCAGCTTTCCGACCCTGGAGCACCGTCGCCTGGACCGCCTGTGACGGCGGACCGGACGCTTGCATAAGCGCGCTGCCGCCCTCATCTCCTGAGTCCGGCGGGTCGGCCCCGAAACCGGCGGCCGGGCGCCTTGAGCCAGCGCTTTGCGAGGAGTCCGAATGAATCCCGTCGACATCGCCTGTCACACCCTGCTCGAGCCCGCCGGGCTCGCCGAGAGCCATCTGGATCGAGTGCTGGACCAGCTTCTGAGTCCCCGGATCGACGCGGCCGACGTGTATTTCGAGTCCAGCCGTCTGGAGGCCTGGGTCCTCGAGGACGGAATCATCAAGGAGGGCAACTACAGCATCGAGCAGGGAGCGGGCGTGCGGGCGGTCAGCGGCGAGAAGACCGGCTTCGCCTACACGGACGAGATTCGCTCGACGAGTCTGCTGGAGGCGGCGCAGACCGCGCGCGCCATCGCCCGCAGCGGAAGCGAGGGCCGGATACGCGTCCGACGCGCGGACCCGAGCCCCATTCTCTACGAGCCCCTCAATCCACTGGGCACCCTGACGGAGCACGAGAAGATCGACCTGCTGAGGCGCGTCGATGCGGAAGCCCGCCAGTCCGACCCGCGGGTCAACCAGGTGATCGTCAGCCTGGTGGCCGCGCACGACGTGATCCTCGTGGCGGCCACCGACGGCACCCTGCACGGCGACGTGCGGCCCCTGGTCAGACTGAGCGTCAGCGTGATTGCGGAGCAGGGCGGTCGCCGCGAGCAGGGCACCGGCGGCGGCGGGGCCCGTCGCGGCCTGGATTTCTTTGTCGACGAGGACCGCGCCCTGGGGTATGCCCGGGAGGCGGTGCGGCAGGCGCTCACCAACCTGGAGGCGGTGGATGCGCCGGCCGGATCGATGACCGTGGTGCTCGGCTCGGGCTGGCCGGGCGTGCTGCTGCACGAAGCGGTGGGCCACGGGCTGGAGGGGGACTTCAACCGCAAGGGCACCTCCGCGTTCGCCGGGCGCATGGGCCAGCAGGTCGCCTCGGAGCTGTGCACCGTGGTGGACGACGGCACCCTGCCCGGCCGACGCGGCTCGCTGAATATCGACGACGAGGGCACTCCCAGCCAGAGGACCGTGCTCATAGAGAAGGGCGCCCTGAGGGGTTTCATGCAGGACAAGCTCAACGCCCGGCTCATGGGACAGACGCCTACCGGCAACGGGCGGCGGGAGTCCTACGCCCACCTGCCCATGCCGCGCATGACCAACACCTATATGCTTCCGGGCCCGCATACCCGCGAGGAAATCATCGCCTCTGTAGACACGGGGCTCTACGCGGTGAGCTTCGGGGGCGGTCAGGTGGACATCACTTCCGGTAAGTTCGTCTTCTCTGCGAGCGAGGCCTACCTGATCGAGAACGGCAAGGTCACGCGCCCTGTGAAGGGCGCCACCCTGATCGGCAACGGCCCCGACGTGCTCACGCGGGTCAGCATGGTGGCAGACGACCTGGAGCTCGACTCCGGCATCGGCACTTGCGGCAAGGAAGGACAGAGCGTGCCGGTCGGCGTGGGCCAGCCCACCCTGCGGGTTGAGAACCTGACCGTGGGCGGCACCTCCGCCTGAGCATGGCGCCGGAGCCGGGCAGGCGGTCGGGCCCGCGGGAAGACGGCGGAGGCCCTGGAGCGGCAATCCCAACACCATCGGACAATCCATGAACGACACACAGGATCGACTCGGGCGGCTGGAGCAGATCGTGGCCGATCTGCTGGCCGAGGCGAAGCGTCAGGGCGCGGACGCCGCCGAAGCGGGGGTGAGCAGCGACGCAGGCCTGGAAGCCACGGTGCGCCTGGGCGAGGTGGAGACGGTCGAGCACACCCGCGACAACGGTCTGGGTTTGACCGTCTACTTCGGCAAGCGCAAGGGGTCGGCGAGCACCACCGATCTGAGCCCGGAGGCGGTGCGGGACACGGTCACCGCCGCCTGCAACATTGCGCGCTACACGACCGAAGACGAGTATGCGGGCCTTGCTGATGCAGGGTTGATGGCGACCGAGATCCCGGAGCTGGACCTCTACCATCCCTGGGACATCGACGTGGAACGCGCGATCGAGCGGGCGCTGACCTGCGAGGAGGCGGCCCGAAGCGCGGACCCGCGCATCGACAACTCCGAAGGCGCGACGCTCAGCTCGCAGTCCGGCGTCCAGGTGTACGGCAACAGCCATGGCTTCGTGGGCGGCTATCCGGTCTCCCGCCACAGCCTCAGCTGCGCGGTGATCGGCCGACAGGGCGAAAGCATGCAGCGCGACTACTGGTACACCGTCGCGCGGGCGAGCGAGGACCTGGATCCCGCCGAGGAGGTGGGACGCAAGGCCGCCGAGCGCACCCTGGCCAGGCTGGGCGCCCGCAAGCTGACCACCCGAACTGTGCCCGTGCTGTTCCGCGCCGAGATCGCGCCGACATTGCTGCGCAGCTTCGTCGGCGCCATCCGCGGATCCGCTCTGTACAGGCGATCGTCGTTTCTGCTCGACAGCCTCGGCCAGCGCCTGTTCCCCGAGGCGGTGCGCATCCACGAGAATCCCCTGCTGCGGAGGGGACTGGCCAGCGCGCCGTTCGATTCCGAAGGCGTCGCCACCCGGCCGCGCGACCTGATCCAGGAAGGGATCCTCCAGGGCTACGTCCTGGACAGCTACTCCGCACGAAAGCTCGGCATGCAGACCACCGGAAACGCCGGCGGGGTTCGCAATTTGGCCATAGACCCCGGCGACAAGGACCTCGAGGGCCTGCTCTCGGAGATGGGCACCGGCCTGCTGGTTACCGAGCTCATGGGCCAGGGCGTCAACCCCGTCACGGGCGACTACTCCCGCGGCGCGGCCGGCTTCTGGGTGGAGGGCGGCGAGATTCGCTACCCGGTGGAGGAGATCACGGTCGCGGGCAACCTCAAGACGATGTTCAAGGGCCTGGTGGCCGTGGGTCGCGACGAGGAGTGCCGGGGAAGCATCCGCACGGGCTCCTGGCTCATCGACTCCATGACGGTGGCGGGTGACTGAGGAGGTGTGCCCGCACCCCTGATCCCAGGCCTGCGGGGAAGGAGACCGCGCCCCGCCGGACCGCCCCTTGACCGGGCAGCTCTAAGGATATCGGTCAGGCCCTGCGCCGCGCCGCCTGTTTCGGGGCCTTCTTCGGGG
>JASFUT010000055.1:0-13788 GCA_050050175.1 Chromatiales bacterium | reverse complement strand
GCGTAAGAAGCGCAGGGGCGCGGAGCCTGCGCCGATGGACGAGAGCACGCGCCTGGCCCGGCAGGCCCAGGCGGACAAGGCGAATCGGGACCGGGCGCTCAACCGCGAGCGACAGGCACGGACCGAGAGCCGGGCCCGCATATCCCAGATCCGCGACCTGATCGCGCGCAACCGCGTTCCTCGGGAGGACGCCGATTCGGGCTTCAACTTCGTCGACGGCGGGAAGGTGCGGAAGATCCACGTAACCGAAGCCATCCGCGCGCAGCTCGGAACAGGACAGCTGGGCATCACCCGCCTGGACGGACGCTACGAGGTGGTGCCTGCCGAGATCGCCGAGAAGATCCGCCTGCGGGATACCCGTTGCGTGGTGGATCTGCCCGCGGACGAGCCCGAGACACCCGAAGACGACCCCTATGCCGCCTACAAGGTCCCGGACGACCTGATGTGGTAGGCAGGGGCGCGGGCCCGGTCCCGCGGCGCCCCAGGTACCCCTGAAGAGGCCTTCCGGGCCACGACCCCGGCCCCCCGCCACAGGACTCGCGGCCTGCAAGGCACTCCTACGCATGCCCGCGCCCGCCCCTGTCTGCTTCCTACCGTCTACCGTCCGCCGTCCACCCCGGGTATGATCCGCCGTCGAGTCCCCGGACTTTCTCCAGAAGCACCCATGAGCCCGACAGAAGAAGACCTCAAGCTGATGCTGAAGGCCCTGGCCTTCGCGGCACGCAAGCACCGGGACCAGCGGCGCAGGGACCCCCCCTCCTCGCCCTACATCAATCACCCCATCGCGCTGGCCAATATCCTCTGCAACGAGGGCCATGTCACCGACGTCGAGGTGCTCTGCGCCGCCTTGCTGCACGACACCGTGGAGGACACGGACACCACGACAGAGGAGCTGGAGTCCGAGCTGGGGCCCGGGATCGGCGCCATCGTGCGGGAGGTGACCGACGACAAGGGCCTGCCGAAGCAGGAGCGCAAGCGCCTGCAGGTGGAGCACGCGGCGGGGATCAGCGACAAGGCCAAGCTGGTCAAGCTGGCGGACAAGATCAGCAACCTGCGCGACGTGGCCGGCTCGCCCCCCAGGGGCTGGGACCTCGCCCGCCGCCAGGCCTATTTCGACTGGGCGAAGCAGGTGGTGGACCGCCTGAGGGGGGTGCACCCCGGCCTGGAGGCGGTCTTCGACGAGACCTACGCTCAGCGCCCGGAGGTCTGACCCCCGCAGAGCCCCCCGGCGCCCCCAGGCGCTCTCCGACCCGGCAGAGGCATTCCCGGTCGTGGCGACCGCGGCGGGCACCCCCGCGGCGCGATCCGGCCGGTGCTCCTCTGCGCAGACTGCCCGTGGGCGGCCGCTCCTGGTGACGAAGCCGGGATCGGCACCGCTTCGCGCCCGGGAGGCTGCTCCCACGGGCATCCGGGCCGGATTGACATCGGGCCCTGCGGCCCCGAACCTCGCATATGGGCACACAGGGCGGATCGCGCATGCTCCTGGTCACATTCTCCGACGGCCCTGATGCCCGTATCGGTGTGCTGGACCGCGAAGCCGGCGAGCTGGTCGACCTCGCCAAAGCCGCGCCGGAGCTGGCGGGCACGATGCTCGGACTCATCCGGCTGGGCTCCGGAGGACTGGCGGCGGCGCGCCGCGCCGTAGCGAGCGGCGCCGGCCGCCTGCCGCTGGGCGGCGTCCGCCTCCTTGCGCCCATTCCCCGGCCCGGGCGAAACCTGCTCTGCATCGGCAAGAACTACCGCGACCACGCGGCGGAGATCCGCGCCATTGGATCGGGTGGCAGCGACGAGGATCTCCCGCGTCATCCCATCGTCTTCACCAAGGCGCCCGCCACGGTGATCGGCCCGGGGGAGCCCATTCCCGCCTACCTGGACCGCACCGAATCGGTGGACTACGAGGGGGAGCTGGCGGTGGTGATCGGGCCCGGCGGACGCGACATCCCTCGCTCGGCGGCGCGGGAACATATCTTCGGCTACACGATCGTCAACGACGTCACCTCCCGGCGCCTGCAGCGGCGACACGGCCAGTGGTTCATCGGCAAGAGCCTGGACGGCTTCTGCCCCATGGGCCCGGCGATCCTGAGCGCGGACGAGGTGCCGGACGCGGGAGCGCTGCGGGTGCAGACCCGCGTCAACGGCGAGCTGCGGCAGGACGGCCGCACGGTGGACCTCATCTTCGACATCCCGACGCTCATCGAGACCCTCTCCACCGGCATGACCCTGGAGGCCGGGGATCTGATCGCCACCGGCACGCCCGCGGGGGTGGGCGTGGCGCTCGACCCACCCCGGTTCCTGCGGCCGGGCGACCGGGTGGCGATCACCGTGGAGCCCATCGGCACCCTGGACAACCCGGTGGCCTGAGCCCCGCGCCTGCACGGAATGAGGTTCGCCATTGCGGCCGCGCCGCCATGCGGCCATATTCCCCACATGACATGGGCGGCCCGATCCGCCCTGACCCCTTGTCCGGACATCGCCCCATGACTGAGCCCGCCCGGGACAACCCCGGCGCCATCGAGCATCTGCTGGCGCAGGAGCGCGCGAGCGGCCGGCGCAGGCGCCTGCTCCTGTGGACCGCCGTCGCAGTGGCCGTCGCGCTCGCCGCCGCCCTTGCCTTGGTGCTCCGAGGAGAGGACGACCGGGGCCTGCACTTCGAGACGGCCGAGGTCCGGCGGGGCGACCTCACGGTGAAGGTCACCGCCACGGGGACCCTGGAGCCGGTTAACCAGGTGGAGGTGGGGACCGAGGTATCGGGCACCATCGAGTCGGTTGAGGTGGACTACAACGAGCACGTGGAGCGGGGGCAGGTGCTGGCGAGGCTCGACACCGACCGCCTGGAGGCGCTGGTGATCGAGGCCCGCGCCTCCCTCGCGGCGGCGGAGGCCCAGGTCCGGGAGGCGGAGGCCACGGTGCTGGAGACGCGCCTGCGGGCGGAGCGCTGCTCCCGGCTGGCAGAGCGTCAGATGTGCTCGCTGGAAGAGCTCGACACCCAGCAGGCAGCCGCGGCCCGGGCCCAGGCCGCGGAGGCCAATGCCCGCGCCGGAGTCGAGCTTGCCCGCGCCGCACTCGGCGCCCGGGAGACCGACCTGACCAAGGCGGTGATCCGCGCGCCCATCGCCGGCATCGTGCTCAAGCGCGAGATCGAGCCGGGACAGACGGTCGCGGCCTCGCTGCAGACGCCGTTGCTCTTCCTGCTGGCCGAGAACCTCACCCAGATGGAGCTGCACGTGGCCGTCGACGAGGCGGACGTGGGCCGCGTGGCCGAAGGCCAGGAGGCCAGCTTCACGGTGGATGCCTTCCCGGACCGGATCTTTCCCGCCGAGATCGAGCAGGTGCGCTTCGCCCCGGAGACCGTGGAGGGCGTGGTCACCTACGAGACCCTGCTCACGGTGGACAACTCCGACCTGGCCCTGCGGCCGGGAATGACCGCCACCGCGGACATCATCGCGCGCCGTCTGGAGGACGTGCTGCTGGTGCCCAATGCGGCCCTGCGGTTCACGCCGCCTGCCAGGGCGAAGGCCCCGGACAGGGCGGCTCCGAGCCTGCTCGGCCGCCTGTTTCCGCGCCCCGGCCACTCGCAGCAGACGATGCGGCGGCCCGAGGGCCGGACCGGGGGCGTCCAGCAGGTCTGGCGGCTCGAGGACGGCGAGCCCCTGGCCGTGGACGTCCGCGTGGGCGCCACCGACGGACTGATGACCGAGCTGGTGGGCGACGCCCTGGCGCCAGGCACCGCCGTGCTGGTTGACGTCGCCCCCGCCCGGCAATGAGCACAGCCCCGACCCTTCCGATCGTCGAGCTCTCGGGAGTCACCAAGGTCTACGGGCGCGGCACCGCGGCCATGCACGCGCTGCGCGGAGTGGACCTGCGCATCGGCCGCGGCGAGTTCGTGGCCATGATGGGACCGAGCGGCTCGGGCAAGTCCACCTGCATGAACATACTGGGCCTCCTGGACACGCCCAGTGCGGGCGCCTACCGTTTCGAAGGCGTCCATGCGGGCGGCCTGAGCCGCAACGAGCGGGCCCTGCTGCGTCGCCACTACATCGGCTTCGTCTTCCAGGGCTTCAACCTGCTCGCCCGTACCTCGGCCGTCGAGAACGTGGAGCTGCCGCTGATCTATCGGGGAACGCCCGCCGCGGAGCGCCGCGACCGCGCAAGGCAGGCGCTGTCCACCGTCGGCCTCGCGGGCTGGGAGTCGCACACCCCCGCCGAGCTCTCCGGGGGACAGCAGCAGCGCGTGGCCATCGCCCGCGCCATCGTCACCGAGCCCGTCCTGGTTCTCGCCGACGAGCCCACGGGCAACCTCGACACTGCCCGGGGCCGCGAGGTCATGGACCTGCTCAGCGCGCTCAACACCGACCGCGGCATCACTGTGGTCCTGGTCACCCACGAGCCCGAGATGGCGGCCTATGCCGGGCGCACGCTGCGCTTCCTCGACGGCCGGGTGCAGGGCACGGAGGCGACCTGATGCTCTGGAACGCCTTGCTGCTGGCCCTGCGGGCAATCCGCCGCAACCTGATGCGCTCTGCCCTGACCGTGCTCGGCATCGTCATCGGCGTGGCGGCGGTGATCATCATGGTGACCATCGGCGGCGGCGCCACCGCCCAGGTCACCGAGCAGATTGCCAGCCTGGGCAGCAACCTGCTCATCGTGCGCCCGGGCCAGCGCCTGGGCATGGGCCAGCGCTCGCCCGCCCCGCCGTTCGGCATGGACGACGTGGAGGCCATCCGCCGCCAGGTGGGATCCCTCGAGGCGGTGGCGCCCTCCGCCTCCCAGGGGGCCACGGCGGTGTACGGCAACCAGAACTGGTCCACCATCCTGACCGGGACCGACAACGAGTACCTGAAGACCGGTAACTGGTCCCTGGCCGCGGGTCGGCCCTTCACCGCCAGCGAGCTGCGCGCGGGCGCCGCAGTGTGCATCCTCGGCGATACGGTCCGACGCGAGCTCTTCGGAGGCCAGGATCCCCTGGGCACCAGCCTGCGCCTGAAGAAGCTCTCCTGCCAGGTGATCGGCCTGCTGGAGCCCAAGGGCCAGTCCACCATGGGAACGGACCGGGACGACCTGATCCTGGTGCCCCTTCGGACCTTCTGGCGGCGCGTCGCCGGCAACCAGGACGTGGATTACATCCAGGTCTCTGCGCGCGAGGGCGCCTCCACCGCCAAGGTGAAGCGCGACATCGAGCTGCTGCTGCGCGAGCGGCGCCGCATCTCCGTCGGTGATGACGACGACTTCAGCGTCCGGGACATGAAGGACATCGCCCAGACCCTGACGGGCACCACCCAGATCCTCACCGCCCTGCTCGGCGCAGTCGCCGCCGTCAGCCTGCTGGTGGGGGGCATAGGGATCATGAATATCATGCTGGTCTCGGTGACCGAGCGCACCCGCGAGATCGGCATCCGGCTGGCCATCGGCGCCCTGGAGCGCGAGGTGCTGATGCAGTTCCTCGTCGAGGCGGTGGTGCTGTCCTCGCTCGGCGGCGTGGTGGGCATCGTCGTGGCCCTGGCCGGCGCCCTGGGCCTGGCCAGCCTGATCAACGTGCCCTTCATCTTCAACGGCGGCATCGTCGCGCTGGCGTTCCTGTTCTCCGCCGCCGTCGGGGTGATCTTCGGCTTCTTTCCCGCGCGCAAGGCGGCCCGTCTGGACCCGATCGAGGCGCTGCGCTACGAGTGACGGGACCCTTGGCAAAGCCGCGGCGGCCGCTGCCGCCCAGTCGGCCCCGGGGCACTGAGCCGGCCGGGCTGCTTCCAGACCTCGGCCTGAAGCGGCGACACGCACGTCCGCGCAGCAGCGTTGGAAGGCCGCTGGCGGCCATCCTCGCTCGTGACCGGCGGCTCCATCGGTCGTGCGCTTTGCGGGTCTAAACGGGCCTGTTCACTCTGCCCCGATGGAGTCATCACTCAGGTCCTGGGAGCCGCCGGAACGGGACTATGTGCCCGATCCAAGCGCAAGTCACCAGCACCGCCGGCAGCCATATGAACGGAAACATCGCGATCCAGACATTCGGCGGCTGGCTGGGCATCTGCGCAAGGGCGCGAATATTGGGGTCGGAAAAGGAGACAGGGGTGCCGCCTTCCCGTTGCTCGTGCCAGGGAAATCTTTACCGACCCTACGGATCTTTCGGACAGACGTTTTCCGATCGGTACGCCAACGTATACGCAGCGACATGGCCGAGCTCGCCCATGGGAGCCGCCGGACATGAGCGATCCTTGATGGGCCCTGCTGGCAACCCGGACGCCTCGGTTCGGCGATCATCGCCCTGGCCGTGTCACGGCTCGGTGCCGAGGAGCGTCCGCGGGGTCGACTCGATGCGGGGACTGCGCCGTGGCAGGCGAGATCCTAGTGCAGCCTGCTATGATTGCCGCTGTCGGATCGCCCAAGGCTCACGGAGCCCAGGGGTCGGAATCCGCCGCCGGCAAGGGTTCGAGGCGCCTGCGCGTCGAGGAGGCCGGACATCGACAGGGAGCGGACCGCGCAGTCGCCGCCTGCGCCATCTGGCGACTTCTGGTTTATGATCAGGGCCGCACTGTCCAGCGGAGCCGCTCGAATCCAAGGGTGTGCGGACAGCGGCGCGCTCGTCTCTGTCGCCCGGCCGGAAGAACCGATCGAAGGGTCCCGAGGCGCGGCCAGTGCCACAGACCGATCCGCGTCGCTTGCTCTTCCGTGGGCCTCGTTGTACGGACGAACGGGGGCCAGGTACGGGTTCTGGCGAGCCTGAAGGTGATCGTTCTCCTTGGTCGCAACCCACTTCACGGAGCTCGAGGTCAGCGCATGCAAGATACCCCTCACGACATCACCCCGCCGCCGAGTCTGCGGCACCGTATCGGGACCGGTCCGTCGCGGATCCAGCGGCCGGTGTATGTGGACCGGCT
This sequence comes from Chromatiales bacterium, assembly GCA_050050175.1. Taxonomy (GTDB): domain Bacteria; phylum Pseudomonadota; class Gammaproteobacteria; order Chromatiales; family Chromatiaceae; genus CAVQCX01. The sequence continues at coordinate 6,922 of JASFUT010000055.1, read as the reverse complement.
GCCGCCCTGCAACAATGCCTGTCCGGCTGGGGAGAACATCCAGGCCTGGCTCGCCCTGACCCACGACGGGCTGGACCGTCAGGCCTGGGAGAAGCTGGTCGAGGACAATCCCTTTCCGGCCGTGCACGGCCGGGTCTGCTACCACCCCTGCGAGGACGCCTGCAACCGGATCGTGGTCGACTCCCCTGTCGGAGTGCACTCGGTGGAGCGCTACCTGGGCGATCTGGCCATCGAGCAGGGCTGGCCCCTGCCGCAGCCGGCCGCGGATACCGGCAAGCGGGTGCTGGTGGTCGGGGCCGGGCCGAGCGGGCTCTCCGCCGGCTATCACCTGCGCCGCCTCGGCCACGACGTGGAGATCCACGAGGCCGGTCCGATGGCCGGCGGCATGATCCACTTCGGCATCCCCGCTTACCGCATGCCGCGGGACAGGCTGATGGCGGAGATCGAGCGGATCGAGCGCATGGGTGTGACCATCCGGCTCGATCACAAGGTGGAGAACCTCCTGGCGGAGAAGACCCGCGGCGGATTCGATGCCGCATTCGTGGCGGTGGGCGCCCACATCAGCCGGCACACCGAGATCCCGGCCAGGGACGCGGGCCGGATGATGGGCGCCGTGGAGTACCTGCGCCAGGTGGAGAGCGGGAATCCGCCCCAGCTGGGCCGGCGTGTCGCGGTCTACGGCGGCGGCAATACGGCCATGGACGCGGCCCGGGTGGCCCGCCGCCTGGGCGCGGAGGAGTCGCTCGTGATCTACCGCCGCGGCCCGGAGCAGGCGCCCGCCCATGCCGAGGAGGTGAGCGACGCGGTGTCCGAGGGCGTGAAGATGAACTGGCTGCGGACCATCCACCACATCGAGGGCAGCGAGTTCACGGTGGAGGAGGTGGAGCTCGACGAGAACGGCCGCCCGCAGCCGACGGGCCGCTTCGAGACCCTGGAGGCGGACTCGCTGATCCTGGCCCTGGGTCAGGAGTCCGAGACGGGCTTCCTCGCCGACATGCCCGGCATCGACGTCAACCGCGACGGCACGGTGGCGGTCAACGCCTCGATGATGACCGGGCACCCCGGCGTCTTCGCCGGCGGCGACATGGTCCCGGACGAGCGGACCGTGACCAACGCCGTCGGCCACGGCAAGAAGGCCGCCCGGCACATCGATGCCTGGCTGCGCGGCGAGACGTACGAGAAGACGCCCCGCCACGACCTGGCCGGCCCCGAGGTCCTGCACGTCTGGTACCAGACCGATGCGGCGCGCCGCGAGCAGGCCAAGCTCGATCTGGAGGAGCGGCGCTACGGCCTGAACGAGGTGGTCAAGGGCCTGACCCCGGAGGAGGCGTTGTACGAGTCCCACCGCTGCCTCTCCTGCGGCAATTGCTTCGAGTGCGACGGCTGCTACGGCGCCTGTCCGGACGACGCCATCATCAAGCTCGGCAGGGGCGAGCGCTACCGATACGACTACCAGCGCTGCACCGGCTGCGCCGTCTGCTTCGAGCAATGCCCGTGCGGAGCGATCGAGATGGTCCCCGAGGAGACGCCCGGACCCGCCATCGAGGCCGGTGGACCCTACGAGCGGACGGTTTCCGAGCAAGAGGAGAAGAGCCTGTGAGCGGTCATGACCGCGCAACGATCGATGCCAACGAGGCCGTGGCGCGCATCGCCTACGCGCTCAGCGAAGTCTGCGCCATCTACCCGATCACGCCCTCCTCCCCCATGGCTGAGCTGGCCGATCAATGGGTGATGGCGGGGCGGAAGAATCTCTGGAACGAGCCGGTGACGGTCGCCGAGATGCAGAGCGAGGGGGGCGTGGCCGGTGCGGTTCACGGCGCCCTGCAGGCCGGGGCGCTGACCAGCACCTTCACCGCCTCCCAGGGCCTGCTCCTGATGATCCCCAACATGTGCAAGATCGCCGGCGAGCTGACGCCCACGGTGTTCCATGTGGCGGCCCGCGCGCTCGCCTATCAGGGCCTGTCGATCTTCGGCGACCACTCCGACGTCATGGCCACCCGCAGCACGGGCTTCGCCCAGCTGTGCTCGGCCTCGGTGCAGGAGGCCCAGGACCTGGCCGCGGTGGCCCATGCCGCCACCCTGCAGAGCCGGGTGCCGTTCCTGCACTTCTTCGACGGCTTCCGCACCTCCCATGAGGTCAACCGGCTGGAGTTGCTGAACGACGAGGACCTGCTCGCGCTCATACCGGACGCCGGGATTCTGGCCCACCGCGAGCGCGCGCTGGACCCGGAGAGGCCCTTCATCCGCGGGACCGCCCAGAACCCGGACGTCTACTTCCAGGGGCGGGAGGCCGGCAACCCGTTCTATGCGGCCACCCCGGCCATCGTCGAGCGCCTGCTGGGCGAGCTCGGCGAGCGCACCGGCCGCCGCTATGGGCTGTTCGACTACAGCGGCCATCCGCAGGCCGAGCGGGTGATCGTGATCATGGGCTCGGGCGGCGAGACCGCCGCCGAGACCGCGGCCCGGCTGGCGGGCGACGGCGACCCGGTGGGCGTGGTGCAGGTACGCCTGTACCGGCCCTTCAGCGCAGAGCACCTGCTCGCCGCGCTGCCGGACACCGTGCACCGCATCGCTGTCCTGGACCGAACCAAGGAGGCCGGCAGCGTCGGCGAGCCGCTCTACCTGGACGTGGTGGCGGCCTTCAGCGAGGCCTTGGCCGCCGGGCGGCGCGAGCGAATGCCGCGGATCATCGGCGGGCGCTACGGCCTTGGCTCCAAGGAATTCACGCCGGCAATGGTCGCGGCGGTATTCGCCGAGCTCGGCCGCGAGCAGCCGCGGGCCCATTTCACGGTGGGCATAGAGGACGACGTCGGCGGGACCAGCCTGCCCGTGGACGCGAGCTATACCCTGGAGTCGGACAACTGGATCCGGGCGGTGTTCTACGGCCTGGGCGCGGACGGCACCGTGGGTGCGAACAAGAACAGCATCAAGATCATCGGCGAGGACCCGGAGCGCTACGCCCAGGCCTACTTCGTGTACGACTCCAAGAAGTCCGGGGCCCAGACCGTCTCCCATCTGCGTTTCGGCAGCACGCCCGTCCGCGCGCCCTATCTGGTGCAGTCGGCCAACTTCATCGGCTGCCACCAGTTCAACTTCATCTACAAGACGGCTCTCCTGGACAACGCCGCTCCGGGGGCGGTCTTCCTCCTGAACAGCCCCTACGATCCCCAGGAGACCTGGAGGCGTCTGCCCCGGCCGATGCAGGAGCGCATCATCGCGGGCGGCATGACCTTTTACGTCGTCGACGCCTATCGGGTCGCCCAGGAGCAGGGCATGGGCAACCGTATCAACACGATCATGCAGACCTGCTTCTTCGCCGTCTCCAAAGTGATGCCCCAGGATCAGGCGATCGCCCGGATCAAGGCGGCCATCGAGAAGACCTACGGCCGCAAGGGACCGGAAATCGTGCGCAAGAACTTCGCCGCGGTGGACAACGCGCTGGCCGGTCTGCACCGGGTGGAGATCCCGCCCGAGGCGCACGGCGAGCTGGAATTCTGGCCCCCGGTTCCGGCCCGGGCGCCCGCTTTCGTGCGCGAGGTCACCGGCGCCATGCTGGCGGGCAAGGGTGACCGCCTGCCGGTGAGCGCCCTGCCGCCCGACGGGACCTTCCCCAGCGGCACCACCCAATGGGAGAAGCGCAACATCGCGACCCATGTACCCTATTGGGAGCCCGAGCTCTGTATCCAGTGCGGCAACTGCTCCTATGTCTGCCCGCACGCGGTGATCCGCGCCAAGTTCTACGACCGCCATACGCTGGACGATGCGCCCGAGGGCTTCCGCAGCGCCCCGTTGGACGCCCGCGGCTTTCCGGATATCCGGTACTCCCTGCAGGTCTTCGCCGAGGACTGCACCGGCTGCGGTCTCTGCGTCGAGGCCTGCCCGGTGCGCAGCAAGGAGCAGGTCGGCAGGCGGGCGATCAACATGCGCGAGAAGGCCCCCCAGCTGGACCAGGCCCGCCGGGACATCAGCTTCTTCGAGAGCATCGCTGACAACGACCGTTCCCGGGTGGACTTCTCATCGGTGCGCGGGGTGCAGTTCATGCGGCCCCTGTTCGAGTTCTCCGGCGCCTGTGCGGGCTGCGGCGAGACGCCCTATCTCAGGCTGGCCTCGCAGCTGTTCGGCAACCGCATGCTGGTGGCCAACGCCACCGGGTGCTCGTCCATCTACGGCGGCAACCTGCCGACCACACCCTGGACCACCAATGCCGACGGCCAGGGTCCGGCCTGGTCGAACTCCCTGTTCGAGGACAACGCGGAGTTCGGCCTCGGGTTCCGACTGAGCGCCGACAACCACCTGGCCTCGGCAACTGCCTTGCTGCACAAGCTGGCCCCGCAGCTCGACGGCGAGCTGGTGCGCGACATCCTCGACGCCCCGCAACGTCAGGAGGCCCAGCTCTACGCCCAGCATCTGAGGGTGGGGCGGCTCAAGGAGCAGCTCCAGGCGCTGGACAGCGCAGAGGCTCGACGACTGCTATCTCTCGCGGATCACTTCGTGCGGCGAAGCGTCTGGATCGTGGGCGGCGACGGCTGGGCCTACGACATCGGCTCCTCCGGACTGGACCATGTCCTCGCCAGCGGACGTGACGTGAACATCCTGGTCCTGGACACCGAGGTGTACTCCAACACGGGCGGGCAGATGTCCAAGGCCACCCCGCCCGGGGCGGTGGCAAAGTTCGCCGCGGGCGGCAAGGAGCAGATCAAGAAGGATCTGGCCCTGCAGGCCATCGCCTACGGCAACGTCTACGTGGCGCGCGTCGCGATGGGTGCCAATCCCCAGCAGACCCTTCTCGCCTTCCGCGAGGCCGAGGCCTATCCGGGCCCCTCCCTGATCCTGGCCTACAGCCACTGCATCGCCCACGGGATCAACATGCAGAAGGGCATGGAGCAGCAGCACCTGGCGGTGGACAGCGGCTACTGGCCGCTCATGCGCTACGATCCTGCCCTGGGCGAGGAGGGCGGCAACCCCTTCATGCTGGATTCCCGGCGGCCGCGCATTGCGCTGAAGGACTACGCTTACAACGAGCTGCGTTATCGCATGCTTGCGAACAGCAATCCCGAGCGGGCCGCGTACCTGCTGGGGAAGGCCGAGCAGGCCCTGTGGCAGCGCTGGAGCACCTACGAGGAGATGTCCACGCGTGACCCGCACGACTTCCGCTCCGGCCTCACACCGGGATCCGGGGCCGAAGGCGCCTCCGCCGGCCATTGAGGAGGCCGCTGGAGGCTTCGGGGCTGGGGCCGGGCAGCATTCCCGGCCCGTGGCTGTTCGGCATTTCCCGACACAGAGGAAAACGTCATGGACCTTTCCACCGAGTATCTGGGAATGAAGCTGCGCCATCCCATCGTCGTCGGCGCCTCGCCGCTGAGCAACGACATGGACACCCTGGTTCGTCTCGAGGACGCCGGGGCGGCTGCCGTGGTGATGGGCTCGCTCTACGAAGAGCAGATCAAGCACGAAGAGGATGCCGTCGACTACCTGATGAGCCACGGCGCCGAGCGCTTCGCCGAATCGCTGAGCTATTTCCCGGATACCGACGCCGCTCCACGCACGGCCGAGCGCTATCTGGAGCGCCTGCAGCGGGCCAGCACCGCCATGGACATCCCGGTGATCGGCAGCCTGAACGGCATTACCGACGAGGGTTGGACCGATTACGCCAGGAGCATGGAGCAGGCGGGCGCCGCGGCCCTGGAGCTCAACGTCTACCTGCTGCCCGCCGACCCGCAGAGCACCTCGGACGAAGTCGAGCAGCGCTATCTGGACATCCTCGGCAAGGTGCGCAGCACGGTGTCGATCCCCATCGCCATGAAGCTGAGCCCATTCTTCAGTGCCACCGGCCACATGGCCCAGCGCCTGCTGGCCGGCGGCGCCAACGGCCTGGTGCTGTTCAACCGGCTCTATCAGCCGGATCTGGACCCCGATACCATGGAGGTCACTCCCAGCCTCAAGCTCAGCTCGCCCGAGGAGATGCGCCTGCCGCTGCTGTGGATCGGCATCCTCTATGGCCGGCTGAGCGGCTCCCTCGCGGCCTCCACGGGGGTGGACAGCGAGCGCGAGGTGGTGAAGTACCTGATGGCCGGCGCGGACGCGGTGCAGACCACGTCCGCCCTGCTGCGTCAGGGTGCGGACCACCTGGCCACCCTCCGCGACGGCCTGGCACGCTGGATGGAGCAGCACGGCTACGAGTCCGTGGGCCAGATGAAGGGCGCCATGAGCCAGCAGAACGTGGCGGACCCCGAGGCCTACGAGCGCGCGAACTACCTGCAGACCCTTTGGAGCTATCGGGCCCCGCACGCAGCCTGATCCGGACCGGCCCCGTACCGCTCACGCACATTGGCACGGTGAGCGAGGCGCCTCAGGCGACGCCTTCCGGATGAGGGCGTGTCCCCGGAGGCGCCGTGGTTACGGAAATGCCCGCTTCGTGGGCTCCGTGCCGCCGATGTCGGCTGCTGGATAATGTCTGCGCACCAGCTGCTCGATCTCGTCGGTACGCCCGGAGTCGATATCCACCATTATCAGCAGCTCGCCCTGCTCCAGCGCGTCGCGGAACTTCTCGAGCTCGGTATTGGGCACGCTGATCCCGCCTGAAGCGAGCACGTCGGATATGCCCGTCACCGCAGCATGCTGACTGACGACCTCGCCCGCGTCGCTCACCACGGCGGCAGACAGCTCAAGCTAAGTATCTGTCCTTGAATCGAAAAGTTGTCGCTTCCCGCTTCTTTCCGACACGACAGTGTGTCAAGCGCCGCCTGCCTATCACGTCTCGGGCTGGTCCCTGCACGACGACGCGAGACAGGTCTCCCTTCTCCCGCCCGAGCAGGCAAGGGAGTCGGGCACAGGACGGACGATCAGGGCGGCTCGCCAGCCGCCCGGCCTGCCGCCGCCGCGGAGACCCGGTCGTCTCATGCACGAAATCAAGAGATCAGCG
>JASFUT010000054.1:0-13920 GCA_050050175.1 Chromatiales bacterium | reverse complement strand
GCTGGCGAACGCTGATCCTGGCCCACCCGGAGCGGTTCATGGTCGGCTCGGACAACGTCTGGCCGGTCGACGGTCTTGACCGCTGGGAGACCGGCGACACCGGGTGGTCGGAGATGGATCGGTTTGTCGCTTTCCACCGCCACTGGATGGCCGATCTGCCCCCCGGGGTGGAGCGCAAGGTCAGGCTGGACAACGCGTTGAGGTTCTTCGGAGTGGGCGGCGAAGATCGGGCGAGCGCGAAACACCGGGACCTGGGTGCCGGCGACAAGCCGTGAGGTCGGTAGACAGTAGACGGTAGACGGTAGACGGTAGACAGTAGACAGGGAGAATGACGGTGCCGCACCGTTGGTGGGAGGCGCCCTTCGGGCGGCGACCCCAGCGTCGGACCAAAGCTATTCGCGGCCTGAACGGCCGCTCCCACGAGCCCGGTGGGAGGCGCCCTTCAGGCGGCGACCTCAGCGCTGGGCCGAAGCTATTCGCGGCCTGAACGGCCGCTCCCACAGGACCGCAGCCCAATGAGCGGCCCTGCTGCACCCCCACGCGCCCGACGGCCCGCCCCTGTCTACCGTCTACCGTCTACCGTCTACCGCCGTCACGCCACCGCCCGCCCGGGCACGGCGAAGTACTCCCGCGTGATCCGGAAGACCAGCGGGCTCAGCAGAAGCAGGGCGATCAGGTTGGGAATCGCCATCAGGGCATTGAGGGTGTCGGCCACCAGCCAGACGAAATCGAGCTTGGCCAGGGCGCCTACGGGTATGGCAAGCACCCAGAGGATTCGGAAGGGCACGATGGAGCGCACCCCGAACAGGTACTCGACGCACTTCTCACCGTAGAAGCTCCAGCCCAGGAGGGTGGTGAAGGCGAACAGCGGCAGACCCAGGCTGACCACGTAGCCGCCTATGCCCGGCAGCCCGCTCTCGAATGCCAGGCTGGACAGAGAGGCCCCGGTCTCGCCGCTGGTCCAGGCCCCGGTGACCACGATCACCAGGCCGGTCACGCTGCAGATCACCAGGGTGTCGATGAAGGTGCCGAGCATGGCCACCGTGCCCTGGCGCACCGGGTTGTTGGTGGCGGCCGCGGCGTGGGCGATGGGCGCGCTGCCCAGACCGGCCTCGTTGGAGAAGATGCCCCGCGCCACGCCGAAGCGGATGGCGGCCCAGACCGTGGCCCCGGCGAACCCGCCCCCCGCGGCCGTGGGCGTGAACGCATGGCTGATGACGAGCCTGAAGGCCTCGGGGATCTGCCCCGCGTTCGCGACCAGGACATAGATCCCGCCGGTGACATAGGCGATGGCCATGAAGGGCACCAGCTTTCCGGCCACCACCGCGATGCGCCGGATGCCGCCGATGAGCACCAGCGCGCTCAGCACGGCCAGGACCAGTCCGCTGGCCCAGTTGGGAACGGAGAAATTGGCCTGCAGGACGTCGGCCACCGAGTTGGCCTGGACTGTGTTTCCGATGCCGAAGCCCGCCAGGGCCCCGAAGATGGCGAACGCCGTCCCCAGCCAGATCCACCGTCGACCGAGGCCGTTCTTGATGTAGAACATGGGCCCGCCCACGTGCATCCCATTGGCGTCCACCTCGCGGAAACGCACGGCTAGCACCGCCTCGGCGAACTTGGTGGCCATGCCCACCAGGGCGGTGCACCACATCCAGAACAGCGCGCCCGGCCCGCCCAGCATGATGGCGGTGGCCACCCCGGCGATGTTTCCGGTCCCGATGGTCGCCGACAGGGAGGTCATGAGGGCGTTGAAGGGGCTGATGTCCCCCTCCCCCGATGCCCGGCGGCCCTGCCAGAGCATGCGGAACCCGTAGGGGATGCGCCGCCAGGGCATGGCGCGCAGGCCGATGGTGAGGAAGACGCCGGTGCCGAGTATGAGGATCAGCATGGGCTCGCCCCAAACGAGCCCGTTGACCGACTTGACGAATTGGGTGATGGCGTCGTCCACGGGACCCCCCTCCGGTGCCTTTGGCGGGCCACTATACCCCGGGGGGGCCCGTCGCCCAAGGCGGGCGATCGACCCGCGGCCACGGCGCCGGCCGATTCGCGCTAGACCATCTCGCGCGCCGAGTCAAGGAATCGACTGGCAATCCAATGGAATTTCTGCTCTCATAGAGGGGTTATCCCGCAAGGAAAGAGAGCTCCCATGTCAATCTGTCATCGCGTGAAGACCTACGCCCGCGCCCACGAGTGGATCGCGGACAGCTTCTCCCTCCTCGCTGTGGCCCTGCTGTTCGCCTCCGTCTGGGCCGCAATGGAGTTCCACCCGGTGATCCTCGCGTGGATCAGCCACAACGTGGTCCTGCACACCCCCGCGGTGGTCGGCATCATCGCCCTCGACGTCTTCCTGATCTTCGGCTTCATCTGCGTCGGCTCGGCCCGCTGCCCCGAGGATCAGGGCTGCTTCCGCACCTTCAGGGGACGGCGGCACGGCAGCCCGGGCCTGGGAACGGCGCTCCGCAACTGGATCCACCACATCGAGAACGTGGGCAAGTCCCACCGCTGACCCGCGGAGACCCGGAGAGCCGGAGAGCCGGAGAGCCGGAGAGCCGGAGAGCCGAGCGTACGGCGTTCTTCGAGCTCGCGCCCATCGGGCTACATCAGCCGATAACCTGTTGTTTTTTAGGAATACTCTGGGGCTCGGCGGTGCTTTTCCGCGCGGCGCGAGCTACAATGCGCGCAGACCTGCCGGATCACCGACCACCCGAGGGGCGCGAGCATGAGCGAGCCGGAATACAAGCCAGACCCCCTGTTCCAACTGCTGCGCCAGGGGCAGATCGAGGAGTTCAACAGGCGCCGCGAGCAAGGAGAGCCGTGCGACCTCATCGAGGCCGACCTCCGGCACCTCGACCTGCGCGCCCTCGACCCCCGTGGGCTCGACATGAGCGGCAGCTATCTGCGCGATGCGGACCTGCGGGGGCTCGACCTGCGGCAGACCCGCCTGGACGGCGCGAGCGTCCACAACGCCAAGATCGCCGGCACCTGGTTCCCCGCCGAGCTGAGCGCGGAGGAGATCAATCTTTCGCTGGTCCACGGCACCCGGATGCGCTATCGGGCCTGAGCGCCTTTCTCCAGCAGCAGCCGCACGTAGGAGGCGTGGAATAGGGGCGCCTCCCGCACCTCGGGCAGGGCGAGGCGCAGGGCGTCGCGCGCCTGGGCTCGAAGCTCAGGCCCGCCGAGGTCCAGGCTCAGCCCCAGGATCACCGCGACTGCCGAAGGCATGGGCCCGTCGCCCAGGGCGCGGACGGCGGGCATTGCGGGCAGCGGTGCCCGTGCCGCCGCGCTCCAGCCGTCGGGGCCGTGAAAGAGCCTCCAGGCCCGCTCCACCAGCAACTCGGCGAGGGCCCTGTCCGCGTCACTGCCGGTAAGCGCGGCCCAGTCCCGCAGGCCCGCCGCCACATAGGCATAGTCCTCGAGGGTCCCCGGACCCAGGGTGCGCCCGTCGCGCCAGGCCCGCGCGAGCAGATCGCCGTCCCATAGCCGCCCGACCAGAAAATCCCGCAGGTCGCCGGCCGTTTCCCTGTAACGGGGCTCGTCCAGCTCCCGGGCACCCTCGACCAGCGCGGAAAGCATCAGGCCGTTCCAGCCCGCGAGGCGCTTCGCGTCGCGAGGCGGACCGCCCTCCGCACGGGCGCGGAGCAGGATCGCGCGGATCTTATCCAGCTCCGCCTGGACCTCCTCCACCGCCGGCCCCCTCTCGGCGGCGATCGACTCGGGGTCCGCCGCAGGCATCGGCAGATGGCCGCCGTCTGCGTCGGCGACGCCGTCCATGCCCCAGCGGGCGCGGGCCAGGGCGAGCCGATCGGGGCTGAGCAGCCGCTCCAGCTCGTCGTCAGTCCACCTATAGGACCCACCCTCCTCGCCCTGCGCGTCCACCGCAGACAGGCTGGCGACGAAGCCGCCCTCCTTCCCCCGCATCGCCTCCAGCGCGAAGTCCAGGGTGTCGCGGGCCAGTTCGACAAAATCGGGCCGGTCGAGGGCCCGGGCGGCACGCAGGTAGACCTGCGCCAGCAGGGCCTGGGTGTAGAGCATCTTCTCGTAATGAGGCGTGAGCCAGTCCGGATCGACGGTGTAACGGAAGAACCCGCCGCCGAGGTGGTCGCGCAGGCCCCGATCGGCCATCTGATCCAGGGTGAGCTCCAGAAACGCCTCGATCCGCTCGTCCTGCGCGGTCCGAGGCAGGGACATCAGGACCAGGAGCTGGGGTGCCACGGGAAACCGGCTCTGATGGCCGAAGCCCCCCTGGAGCTCGTCGGCCGCCCCCAGCGTCTGCTCGACGAGCAAGCCAAGCAGGACCCCGGGGTCCGGGACCGGGGCGGCCCCGGCGCGGGGCCTGCCGCGCGTTGGAGCCATGGCCGCCAGGCGGGCCAGGCGGCCGAGCTGCGCAGCGTCCCCGTCCCACCGGTCCCGCAGCCCCTTCAGGATCTCGACGAACTGGTCCCGGGGCATGTAGCTCAGGCCGAGCAGGGGATAGCCCTCGGGGGTCAGGAACACGTTCAGGGGCCAGCCGGCGGCACCCCGCGTCCGCTCGACGAACGCCGTGAGGTAGGCATCGACCGCGGGGCTCAGCTCCCGGTCCAGCTTGACAGGGACGAAATGGGCGTTCAGCAGTCGCGCGACCTCCGGGTCGCGGAAGCTCTCCCGCTGCATCACGTGGCACCAGTGGCAGGCGAAATAACCGCTGCTCACCATCAGGAGCCGCCCGTGCTCCCGGGCGTAGTCCAGAGCCCCGTCATCCAGGGTCTGCCAGTGGACGGGGTCCTGGCCGTGCAGCGCCAGGTAGGGCGAGGGATGGCCGGCCAGACGGTTGACCAGCCCGGCGTCGAGCGGGCCGCTCAGCGCGAGGGTGAGGATCAGCGTCCGCAGCAGGGTCCCCATGGGCGATCTCCGCCGCCAAGGGGGGCGGCGTCGGGGCGGATCAGAACCCGTCGTCCATCTCCTGGAGGATGTTGCGGGCGACGGCCACCTGCACCTCGTCGCCCTCCTCCACCACCTCGTTGAGCAGCGCGCGGGCCAGGTCGTTCTCGCCCCGGTCCCTCAGCTCCTTCACCCGCAGGAGCTTGGCCGCCGCCACCGCGTCACCCTCGTCTTCGGCGGCAGCGTCGCCGGCCGCCGCATCGCCCGCGTCCTCGCGCTCGATACGGTCCAGCTCGTCGTCCATCTCCTGCTCGGAGAGGGGATGGAATCCCGAGCCGCCGCCCGACGGCGGCGGGGGCTCGGCAGGGCCGGACCCCGCGGCGCCCGAGCCCGCGACTCCGGCCGCCTGCGCCGCCTCCTGCCCCTCCGCACCGCGCCTGCGCACGAAGAAGCGGGAGAAGATCACGCCGAGCTCGAAGAGCACCCACATGGGCAGAGCAAGCAGGGTCTGGGAGATCACGTCCGGCGGGGTCAGGAACATGCCGACCAGGAAGGCCCCCACGATCACGTACGGCCGCTTCTGCACCATGCTCTCGGGAGTGGTGACCCCCATCCAGACCAGGAGGATGGTGGCGATGGGCACCTCGAAGGCCAGCCCGAAGGCGAAGAACAGGGTCAGCACGAAATCCAGGTACGCACTGATATCCGTCATCACGGACACGCCCTCGGGCGCGGTGCCGGTCAGGAACGCGAACACCAGCGGGAAGACGACGTAGTAGGCGAAGGCCACCCCCACGTAGAACAGCAGCGCGCTGGAGAACACCAGCGGCATCACGAGCTTGCGCTCGTGCTGATACAGGCCCGGGGCGACGAACGCCCACAGCTGGTACAGGATGAAGGGCATGGCGAGAAACACCGCCGCGACCAGGGTCAGCTTGAACGGCGTCAGGAAGGGGGAGGCGACCTGCGTGGCGATCATGGTGGTCCCCGCAGGCAGGTGCTGCATCAGCGGCTTGGCCACCTCCGTGTAGATCGGGTTGGCAAACGGAAACAGCGCCACGAAGACCACCGCGATCGCCAGAATGATCCGCAGCAGGCGGTCCCGCAGCTCGAGCAGATGGGAGACGAAGGGCAGCTCCGGACCGCCCTGGGCCTGCGCGTCATTCTTCGCCATGGGTCTTGTCCGGGGAGGCCTTCCCGGTTGCGGCGGCGGCATCGCCCTCCGCCTGCGATTTCACCCGCTCGGCGCCCTTCTTGATGTCCCGGAGGGCCTCGTTGCTGTCCTCGATGATCTCATCGAGGGGATTGGTCTTCTGCTGCTCCTCGAGGATACGCCTGAGCTCGTCCGCCTTGAGCTCGCGCTCGATATCGGACTTCACCGAGCCGAGGAACCGCCGCGCGCGCGCGATCCACTTCCCGGCGGTGCGGGCGAGCCCGGGGAGGCGCTCCGGCCCGATGACCAGCAGGGCCACCACGCCGATGATGACCAGCTCCCAGAAGCCGACGTCGAACATCAGGAATCAGGGACCGCTACCGAAGACGCGCCGCGCCGGGGACGAGGAGCGGATCAAGATTTCTCTTTCTCTTTCGTCCGATCGCGCGAGGTGACCTCGCCTTCGTAGACGTCGCCGCCCTCCTCGCGCTTCTCGATCTGCTCGGGCTCCTTCTTGGAGCCCTCGTCGTCCTCGTCCTTCATCGCCCCGCGGAACCCCTTCACCGCGTTGCCGAGGTCCGAGCCGATGTTCTTCAGGCGCTTCGTGCCGAACAGCAGCAGCACGATCACCAGGATGATCAACAGCTGCCAGATACTGATGCCGCCAAGACCCATATGTCACTCCATCTCGAAGATTGGCCGACCCGGCCAGCGCGAGGGCCCCAGAGGGGAGGCGGGCCCTGAACGTGCGGGTTTGCACCGATAATAACGCAATCTCCCGGACCCCGTCAGTCCGCGCGTCCCGCCTTCTCCTCCAGCCCCGACAGCCCGAAACGCCGCTCGAGCTCGGCGAGCACCTGCTCGGGCCCGAGCCCCTGGTGGGCCAGCAGCACCAGCGAGTGAAACCACAGGTCGGCGGTCTCGCGCACGATCTGCTCGGCGTCGCCGTCCTTGGCCGCCATCACCGTCTCGGTCGCCTCCTCGCCGATCTTCTTGAGAATGGCGTCCAGGCCCCTGGCGTAGAGTCCGGCGACGTACGACGTCGCCGGGTCGGCGGCCTTGCGGGACTCCAGCACGTCGGCCAACCGCTGAAGGACGTCGCTCACGCGCCGCCCTCCTGGTAGCGCACCAGCAGATCCCGCAGCTCGCTGGCGGAGGAGGGCGTGTGGACGTTGCGCCCGGCGAAGATCTGCTCGGGCGTCACATCGAAGGAGCGGTAATAGAGCTGGTTGTCACCGTTCTCCATCTGGAGCGCGGCGCCGTCCAGCGAGACGCCGGCGAACAGCCCGCGGCTGCGCGAGTAGGAATAGATCTCGGCCGCGAGCTGGGCGTCGGTCGCGGCGGCGGCCTGGCGGCCGACGGGACCGGCCGCGACGGCCGCATCCACCCCCAGGGTGAACTTGCCGTCGATCAGCCCCTCGATGCTGCGGCGCGACTTGAACACCAGGATCACGTCGGTGGACTGGGCCCCGATCTGCCATCCCACGCTGCCTCCCTTGATGGAGACGAAGGCGGGGTCGCTCCAGTGGCCGTCGTCCCGGCGCACCAGCATCACGCCCTTGCCGTAGCGCCCTCCGATGACGAGCCCCACCTTGAGCACGCTGGGGATGACGGCGATCCCGCGGGCATTGCGCAGCAGGGCCGGGGGAATGCGGTTCTCGGGGATGCGGACCAGGGCGTCGAGGACGTCCATGACCTCGCTCAGCTTCGCCTCCTGGTCCGAGGCGGCGGTCGCCGCGACGGGCAGCACGAGCGCGAGGCCCATCAGGAGACGGGCCAGGGTACGAATTGCTCTCATGGACTTCTCCTAAGGAGCCGGGGGTTGATCCGATCGGCTACGGCCCGCCGCCTCACAGCCGGACCTCCACCTGCCGCTCGGCCATGAAACGCTTCGCCTCGCCGATGCTGTGCTCCGCGAAATGGAAGATGCTCGCCGCCAGCACGGCGTCGGCGCCGCCCTCCTTGACCCCCTCCACCAGGTGCTGGAGGTTGCCCACGCCGCCGGAGGCGATCACGGGGATGGGCACGGCCTCGCTCACCGCCCGGGTGAGCTGCAGATCGAAGCCCTCACGGGTACCGTCCCGATCCATGCTGGTGAGCAGGATCTCACCGGCGCCGTAGTCGGCCATCCGCCTCGCCCACTCCAGCGCATCGAGCCCGGTGGGCTTGCGCCCACCGTGGGTGAAGATCTCCCAGCGCGGCGGCTCTCCCTCGCCGCTCACCCGCTTGGCGTCGATGGCCACCACGATGCACTGGGAGCCGAACCGCTCGGTGGCCTCACGGACGAACTCGGGATCGAACACGGCCGCGGTGTTGATCGCAACCTTGTCCGCCCCGGCGTTGAGCATGCGCAGGATGTCCTCGGCGGTGCGGATGCCGCCGCCGACGGTGAGGGGGATGAACACCTGCGAGGCGACCTCCTCCACCACGTGGACCATGGTGTCGCGCTCGTCCGAGCTCGCGGTGATGTCGAGAAAGGTGATCTCGTCCGCGCCCTCTTCGTTGTAGCGGCGCGCGACCTCCACGGGGTCGCCCGCGTCGCGGATCTCCACGAAGCGGACTCCCTTGACCACGCGGCCGGCGTCCACGTCGAGACAGGGGATGATGCGTTTGGCCAGGGGCATATGGGTCCTCGGTTGATCCACCTGAACGCCAGGGGCGCCAGAGATGATCCCTCTACGGGCCACTCAGGATTGCGCCGACGCACTCCTGAGTGGCCCGCTCAACGGGTGCGGCCGTGCACGATCGAGCCGTGGCGTTTCCGGCGTCCCGGTGGTTCCCGGTCAGTGACTGAGCTCGTCCATCAGCCTTTGACCCTCGGCGAAGTCGAGGGTGCCTTCGTAGATCGCCCGGCCCGTTATCGCCGCCAGGATGTTGCCGGTGGGCGCCGCGCACAGGGCGCGGACGTCATCCAGGCCGGTGATTCCGCCGGAGGCGATGACCGGGGTGCGAACGGCGTTGGCGAGATCCGCGGTCGCCTGCACGTTGGCGCCGGTGAGCATCCCGTCCCGCCCGATGTCGGTATAGACGATGGCCGAGACGCCGTCGTCCTCGAAGCGCCGCGCCAGATCCCCCACCCGCAGGTCGGTCACCTCGGCCCAGCCGCTGATCGCCACGCGCCCCTCGCGGGCGTCCAGCCCCACGATGACCCGGCCGGGGAACGCCCGGCAGGCCCGTGCGACCAGCCGGGGCTCGCGCACCGCCTGGGTGCCGATGATGCAGTAGGTCACGCCGGCGTCCAGATAGGCCTCGATCGTGGCCTCGTCGCGGATACCCCCGCCCACCTGGACGGGCAGCTCCGGGAAGGCCGCCGCGATCGCCCGGATCGCCTCGCCGTTCACCGGCGCTCCGGCAAAGGCCCCGTTGAGGTCGACTAGGTGCAGACGCCGTGCGCCGGCCTCCACCCAGCGGCGCGCCATGGCCACAGGATCGTCGGAGAACACGGTGTCGTCCTCCATGCGCCCCTGGCGCAGCCTTACGCACTGGCCGTCCTTGAGGTCGATGGCGGGTATGAGCAGCATGCAAAGCGTCTCCGGCAGGCATCCCCGCGGCCCTTCAGGGGCTCCAGCGGACGAAGTTCCTCAGCAGCCGCAGCCCGCTCTCGGCGCTCTTCTCCGGATGGAACTGAACGGCGAACAGGCTGCCTCGCGCCACCGCGCTGGTGAACGGCAGGCCATAGTCGGTGGTCGCGGCGCTCAGACCGGGATCGGCCGGATCCACATAGTAGCTGTGCACGAAGTAGAAACGCGCGCCCGGCTCTATGCCCTCCCACAGGGGATGGTCCCCGGAGGGCAGGACGCGGTTCCAGCCCATGTGGGGAATCTTCAGGGGGAGCCCCTCGGGGCCGGGCATATCGGCCGGGAACCGGCGCACGCGGCCCGGGAAGAGTCCGAGCAGCTCGGTGCCCCGGTTCTCCTCGCTGAACTCCATCAGCACCTGCAGGCCCATGCAGATCCCCAGGAACGGCTTGGAGCGCGCCGCCTCGAGCACCGCCCGCCTCACGTGGTGGTCGCTGATCGCCACCATGCAGTCGCGCGCGGCCCCCTGTCCCGGGAACACCACCCGGTCGGCGGAGAGGATGAGCTCGGAATCGTCGGTGACCAGCACCCGGTCCCCGGCCCCGGCCACGTGCTCGATCGCCTTGGACACCGAGCGCAGGTTGCCCATTCCGTAGTCGATGACGGCGATGGATTGCGTCATGGGGACCCTCAGAGGCTGCCCTTGGTGGACGGCACCACCCCGCCGAGACGCGGGTCGGGCTCCAGGGCCATGCGCAGGGCGCGGCCGAAGGCCTTGAAGACGGTCTCGGCGATGTGATGCGCGTTCCGCCCACGGAGGCTGTCGACGTGCAGGGTGACGCCCGCGTGGTTGACGAACCCCTGGAAGAGCTCGTGGAACAGGTCCACGTCGAAGGTCCCGATCATCGCCCGGGGAAACTCCACATGGAACTCAAGGCCCGGCCGGCCCGAGAAGTCCACCACCACCCGCGAGAGCGCCTCGTCCAGGGGTACGTAGGCGTGTCCGTAGCGCCGGATGCCCCGCTTGTCGCCCGCCGCCCTGGCGAAGGCCTGACCCAGGGTGATGCCCACGTCCTCGACCGTGTGGTGGGCGTCGATGTGCAGGTCCCCCGAGGCCCGGACGCTGAGGTCGATCAGGCCGTGGCGGGCCACCTGGTCCAGCATGTGGTCGAGGAAGGGCACGCCGGTCTCGAGCTCCGAGCGGCCGGTCCCGTCCAGATCCACGCTCACGCTGATCCGGGTCTCGAGGGTGCTGCGATCGATCTGGGCCTTGCGCTCCATGGGATGGCTCCGCGTGTCAGGGGCCTTTTCCGGGGTGCCGGGAGAGGGGCATTCTAGTCGAAATCGCCGCCGGGGTGAGTCCCCCGCCCCATCGCAGCGCCCGCCTTCAGGTCTCCAGCCAGAAGGTGACGGGGCCGTCGTTGATCAGCGCCACCTGCATGTCCGCCCCGAAGGCCCCCGTCTCGACGCCGTGGTGGCGGGCGCGGGCGCGCTCCACCAGGTAATGGAACAGCCGCTCACCCTGCACGGGCGGCGCTGCGCTCGAGAAGCTGGCGCGGGTGCCCTTGCGGGTGTCGGCGGCCAGGGTGAACTGCGGCACGAGCAGGAGCCCGCCGCCGACCTCGGTCAGGCTCAGGTTCATGCGCCCCTGGCCGTCGGGGAATACCCGATAGCCCAGCAGGCGTTCGAGCAGCCGCTCGGCGCGGGAGGGGGAGTCGTCCTTCTGCACGCCGACCAGCACCAGCAGGCCGCGGTCGATGGCGCCCAGGGTCCGCCCCTCCACTTCCACTCTGGCCTGGCGGACCCGCTGCAGCAGGCCGATCATGCGAGCTCGCGGGCGAAGCGGTCCGTGGCGGCCACCAGAGCCCGGCGGATACCCGGCTCCGCCGCCGAGTGACCCGCACCCGCCACGATCTGCAGATCGGCTCCCGGCCAGGCCCGGGCGAGCTCGAAGGCGCCTTCGGCCGGGCAGATCAGATCGTAGCGGCCGTGGATGATCACGCCCGGGATGTCGGCGATACGGTCCGCGTCCTCGATGAGCTGATTGGGGCGCAGGAAGGCATCGTTGACGAAGTAGTGGTTCTCGATCCGCGCCACACTCAGCGCGACGTGCGGATCGGCGAAATGGTCGACCACCGCGCCGTCGCCCAGCAGGGTCGCGGTGCGGCCTTCCCATATCGACCAGGCCTTGGCGGCCGCCATGCGGCCTACCTCGTTGTCCCCCACGAGCCGGCGGTGGAAGGCGGCCAGCAGGTCCGCGCGCTCGGCCTCCGGGATCGGGGCCACGAAATCCCGCCAGTAGTCGGGATAGATGCGATTGGCCCCGTCCTGGTAGAACCACCGGATCTCCCGCGGCCGACACAGAAAGATGCCTCGGAGCACCAGCGCGCGGACGCGCTGCGGATGGGTCTGGGCATAGGCCAGGCCCAGGGTGGACCCCCAGGAGCCTCCGAACACCAGCCAGCGGTCGATGCCCAGGCGCTCGCGGATGGCCTCGATGTCGGCTACCAGGTGGGCGGTGGTGTTCGCGCGCAGCTCCGCGTGCGGGGTGGACCGGCCGCAGCCGCGCTGGTCGAACAGCACCAGTCGATAGCGCCCCGGGTCAAAGAACCGCCGGTGGAACGGCTCGCAACCGGCGCCCGGTCCGCCGTGAAGGAACAGGGCCGGCAGCCCCCGGGGATTGCCGCACTCCTCGACGTGAAGGCTGTGGAGGCCGTCCACGGCCAGGCGGTGGGCGGCATAGGGCTCGATATCGGGGTAGAGGTCCGGCATGATGGACGCAGTCTAACATCGGGCGCCCGGCCCCCGCCGGGGCCGCACTTGTAAGAATTCGCCTACACGTATTCGTGAATTCCCGTACAGACGGCGCCGCTCGGGCGTGGCACTCTGAAACCGTCGCCAATCAGGATCGCTGACGGATCGGCGCCCGACCCGACACGGAACCCCACGGATGGACCCAAGCCAACCAAGCCCGGCGACAACCCCGGCGCACGGAATGCGCCGGGGTTTTATTTTGTGCCGCCGAACCATGGCGCGTCCGCTTCAGTCGGCGCGTGCGGCGCGCTTGCGCTCGTGCTCCTTGAGGTGCTTCTTGCGGATCCGGATGGCCGCCGGAGTGATCTCCACCAGCTCGTCGGGCTCGATGAACTCCAGGGCCTGCTCCAGGGAGAACACCACGGGGGGCGTGAGCAGCACGTTGTCGTCCTTCCCCGCCGCGCGGATGTTGGTGAGCTGCTTGGCCTTCAGGGGGTTGACCGTCAGGTCGTTGCCCCGGGCGTGTATGCCGATCACCTGACCCTCGTAGACGGCGTCCCCCGGGCGGACCAGCAGCTTGCCCCGCTCCTGGAGGTTGAACAGCGCATAGCCCAGCGCCTTGCCCGTTCCGTTGGAGACCATCGCGCCGTTGATGCGCTCGGCGATGCCCGCGCGCTGAACCGGTCCGTAGTGGTCGAACACGTGATAGAGCAGGCCCGTGCCGGAGGTGAGGGTCATGAACTCCGTCTGGAAGCCGATCAGACCGCGCGAGGGAATGATGTAGTCCAGACGCACCCGGCCGCGCCCGTCCGGCTGCATGTCCCGCAGCTCGCCCCGCCGGGAGCCCAGGGCCTCCATCACCGCACCCTGGCAGCGCTCCTCCACGTCGGTGATGACCTGCTCGTAGGGCTCGCAGATCTCCCCGTCGATCTCCCGGAAGATCACCTCCGGGCGCGAGACCGCCAGCTCGTAGCCTTCCCTGCGCATGTTCTCGAGCAGGATCGAGAGGTGCAGCTCGCCGCGCCCGGAGACCTTGAACTTCTCCGGGTCGTTGCCCTCCTCCACCCGCAGGGCCACATTGTGCAGCAGCTCGCGCTCCAGGCGCTCCTTGAGCTGGCGGGACGTCAGGTACTTGCCCTCCTTGCCGGCGAAGGGCGAGGTGTTGACCTGGAAGGTCATGGAGACGGTGGGCTCGTCCACCGTCAGGGCCGGCAGGGGCTCCGGGTGCTCGGGATCGCACAGGGTATCGGAGACGTTGGGCGCCTCCAGTCCGGTGACGGCGACGATGTCCCCCGCCCGGGCCTCGTCGACCTCGGCCCGCTGCAGCCCGATGAAGCCGAGGACCTGCCCGATCCTGGCCGGGTGCCGGGCGCCGTCCGGCCTGATCATGAGCACGGGCGTGTTCCGGCGCACCCGCCCGCGGGCGATGCGTCCCACGGCGATGGCGCCCACGTAGCTCGAGTAGTCCAGGGTCGAGACCTGCATCTGGAAAGGCCCCTCCGGGTCGACGGGGGGCGGGGGACAGTGCGTCACTATGGCCTCGAAGAGCGGCGTCATGTCGCCGGCCGACACATCGGGGGTGGCGCCCGCATAGCCCTTCAGGGCGGAGCAGTAGACCACGGGAAAGTCCAGCTGCTC